>LVAZ01000312.1 GCA_001603055.1 Victivallales bacterium Lenti_02 | reverse complement strand
CCTGCCGATCTCGGGCTGGGTGCCCGAGGGCAAGCTGTGGCGGGCGGCCGTGCCCAAGACCCCGGCCGGGGCCACCTGGCGCTTCAACCAGCTCTTCGTCAACGGCGAGCGACGGATTCGCGCCCGCATCCCGAACAAGGGTTCCTTCCTGCGCACCGACGGCCCCGTGGGCAAGGACAGCCGCCGGGGATTCTACTTCAAGGAGGGCGACCTCCAGGAGTGGAGCCGCCTGACCGATGTCATCGTGGTGGTCTATCATTCCTGGGAAACCTCGATCCACCACATCCGCACGGTGGATACCGAGGCCTGCCAGGTCTCCCTGCGCGAGCCCGCCCCCTGGCCCATGGGGCGCTGGGAGAAACAGCAGCGCTACTATGTCGAGAACGTCTTCGAGGGGCTCGACGAGCCGGGCGAATGGTATCTGAATCCGGACACGGAAACCCTCTACTACTACCCGATGCCGGGCGAGACTCCGGCGACCACGGTGGCCGTGGCCCCGGTCGTCGTCGCCAGTCTGGTCGAGTTCAGGGGCGAACCGGCCAAGGGGGACTTCATCGACCAGCTCCATTTCCGGGGCATCGCCTTCCAGCACAGCAACGCGGACCTGCGGCGGCTCAAGAATCCGGGACAGGGCGAAATCTACCAGCCCGGCCTGATCCAGGCGGTGGGGCTGCGCCAGTCGAGCTTCGCGGACTGCGAGATCGCCCATACCGCCGTCCACGGCATCTGGTTCGCGGCGGGCTGCTCCGACAACCGGCTTCAGCGCTGCCACATCCACGATCTCGGCGGCGGCGGGGTCTACATCGGCGGCGGCTGGGGGATCAACGACAACACCCCCGCCGACCGCATCCTGGTGGACAACAACTATATCCACGACGGCGGCCATCTCTTCCACGGCGCCCACGGCGTCTGGATCGGCAAAAGCTCCCACAACACCGTCACCCACAACGAAATCTCTAATCTCGACTATTCCGGCATCTCCTGCGGCTGGTCGTGGGGCTTCCAGCCCAGCACGGCCAACCACAACATTCTCGACTACAACTACATTCACCACCTCAGCAACGGCGAGGGCCTGAGCGACATGGGCGGCATCTACACCCTCGGCCTCTCGCCCGGAACCACCGAACGCTACAACCACATCCACGACATCTACCACTATCCCTACGTCTCCCACGGCTCGGGCATCTATCCGGACGAGGGCAGCACCGACATCCTGATCGAGGGCAACGTGGTCTATCGGGTCGGCACCAGCCCCCTCTTCATGCACTACGGCATGGAATGCACCGTGCGCAACAATATTCTCGCGCTGGGCGGCGCGGGCCAGCTCCGCCGTTCCCGCGAGGACAAGCGCTGCCACTACATCGCCGAGGGCAACATCGTCTACGGCGGCGAAAACCGGCGGATGCTCGATGGTCCCTGGAAGAACGGGGACTGGAAGGTCGGGCGCAACCTGTACTGGAGCACGGGCGGCGAGCCCGATTTCGCGGGCATGGATTTCGCCGCCTGGCAGGCTCACGGCAAGGACGAGGGCTCCATCGTCGCCGACCCGCTCTTCGTGGACCCGGAGAACGGCGATTTCCGTCTGCGGCCCGAGTCCCCGGCCCTGGCCATGGGCTTCCAGCCCATCGATGTCTCGAAGGCGGGTCTCTACGGCGATCCGGCCTGGACGGAACTGCCCAAAAAGTACCCGAACCGGCCCCGCATCATGGTGCCCCCCCCGGTCGTGGTGCCCCTGCTCATCCACTTCGACTTCGAGGGCGAGGAAGTCGCCGCCGAACCCGTGGAGGGGACCATCATCGCCGGATCGAACGGGGCCTCGATCCGGGTCTCGGACGAAACCGCCGCCGGCGGCAGGCACAGCCTCAAGTTCACCGACGCCCCCGGCCAGCAGCAGACCTGGACCCCGCACATCTTCTACAAGCGGACCTACAGCGAGGGCAAGGTGCGTTTCGCCTGGGACATGTGCAACAGCGCCGAGAAGCCCGCCAGCTTCTATCTCGAACTGCGCCAGTACAAGGATGCCGCCCCCTTCCTCGTCGGCCCCACCGTCTCGGTCGCGGCGGACGGCAGCGTCACCGCCAGCAGGCAGGCCGTGGGGACCATCCCCCTCGGCCAGTGGGCGCATGTGCAGATCGACCTCGAACTGGGCCCCGAGGCACCGAAGACCTACCGCTTCGCCCTGACCGCGCCGGGGATGGACCCGGTGGTCCGCGAACTGCCCTACCTCAACCCGACCTTCCGCAACATCGAGTGGCTGGGTATCGCGAGCAACAGCGAGGACACCAGCGTCTTCCACATCGACAATTTGCAACTCGGCACGGCGGAGGAACTTGCCCAGCCCCCGAAGCGCCGTCTCGTCGCCCAGGCCCGCGCCCGCAAGCAGCGGGGCCCCGGCAACGACCAGATGCTCATGGGGCACTGGACCTTCGAGGAAAACGACACCTACTCGGCCAAGGACCATTCCGGCTTCGTCAACGACGCCGAAATCTTCGCCCGCCTCGCCACCGGCAGCTTCGGCACCGCTCTCGCTTGCGTTCCGCCCAATTCCTACATGGCCGTGCCCGACGACGAGACCATCCGCTTCGGCACCGGCGACTTCGCCGTCGAACTCTGGATGTGTCCCACCATGCTCGATATCAACAGTCATGACGCCCGACGCCGTTTCCTCAGCAAAAGCGACTTTCCACGCAACTACGTCGGCATGGACATCAGCGCTGCCGGCCGGATCATCGTCGAGCTGGTCGACGGCAACAAGGTCGGTTTCCGCACCGAGCAGAGCGGCGCTCTCCCCGAGAACGCCTGGACGCATGTAGTCGTCGTCATGGACCGCGCCAACAAGCAAATCCGCTTCTACCTGAACGGTGCCCTGGACTGCACCCGTGACCTCCCCGCCAACTTCACCGGCCACCTCGACGTGGCGGGCCACGAGCTGACCATCGGTTCCAACTGGCAGCCCTACATCGGCCTGCTCGACGAGATCCGCATCTTCAAGCGCGCCCTCGGCGAAGCCGAAATCAAAGCCAGCTACGAATCCCAAAAAGCCCAGCGCACCAGCACGGAATACCAAATCCTCGAATAGCCCGCCCCGGAACTCAATGGAACGCGCAATCAAAACACCTTCCGCAGCGCCATGCCAATCAAGCGCGTGGAGCGGCCACGTCCTCGTGGCCACGGCGCATAGCGCCGGGAACGCCCCGACCAACCCGCAAAGGTGGGCATGGCGCGGGACGGGTGGTCGCGAGGACGCGACCGCTCCACGCGAAAGATTGGCATGGATTCCGGCGCGGTCACGAGAAAGGTCCTGAACACACGATTCCCGGCACTTTCGCACGCTGACGAAAAGAGCGTTCAACTTGCGCAATCTTCGGGCTTGCACAGGTGAGTGCTGGTGTTAGGAAGCGAAATGGAGGTGGCTTGTGTTAAAAAAGGTCATATTCCACACCTCCCCCAAGGGGATTGCCGTTCCTCGCCTTGTTTTCATTGCTGCTTTTTCCCTTCTTTTCTCCGCCTGCAAGCCTGGTGACCAAGCGGAGAGGGGAAATGGGGGAGTGGAAGCCAACTTGGAAGCCCCTTCGCCATTTTCCCATCACCCCGAATTGCCGGTGAGTTTCCGTTCAAAACTCCCCTTGGAATTAATTGCCAGGCGGGGCGAAGATGGACTGGTCAGTACGATCACAGAAAACATGCAGGAAAGGGAGTGTCGCTTGGTTCCTTCAGAGTATCATTCCTTAGGAATTTATGCCAAATATCGTATTCCATTGGAAGAACTCGCAGAAGAACCTTTCATGCCTTATGTCTCGATGCTTGAGCTCGGCCCCTGGGCAAACGACTCCGACCTTGAACTCCTTCACCTCTTCACCGGGATTCGTGAACTCACCTTCTTCAAAAATCATACGGTTACCGAGAAGGGGGTTGCTCGTCTTTCGAAAATGAAAGGACTTGAAACTTTGGCATTTTATGATTCCGAGACGGTTTCCGACTGTTTCGTTGTTGGAATTTCCGCCATCCCCCAGCTCCGGTCTGTGGAATTTTGTTTTTGCCCCAATATTACTGGCGAAGGTTTTTACCAGTTGGCGGGTAGCAATCTGGAAAGGTTGCGCTTTTCCGGTTCCGGAATCACGGATTGTGGAGCCGAAAGTATTTCGTTGATTGATGGGATTCTGGAACTTGATTTGGATAGGACGGAGATAACCGATGCCGGTCTCGTTCATTTGCGGGACATGAAGTCGCTTCGTTCTTTGGACGTATTTTCCTGCGACGGGATATCAGATGAAGGAGTTGCTTCTCTTTCCAACATTGCTACCCTCCAAGAACTGGACGTTAGGTGTCCAAAACTTACCGCAAGTGGGCTTGGGCATCTCGCTAGGCTTCCGGAGATTCGACGAATTCAGCTTCCAGCACATCTCCTGACGGACGCCAACATGGAGTTATTCTCGAATTGGAAGATGCTTCAGACCCTTGACCTAGAAGACGCGGAGGTGGGGGACGAAGGAGTCCGTTTTCTTGCTGGTCTGACGAGACTGGAAGTGCTGAATCTCGGTGGTACCAACGTGGGAGACGACGGGATTCGATTTCTTGCAGGATTAGCGAACCTGGAATTCCTGAATCTTTTCGATACCCGCGTGGCAGGGAACGGAGCATCATTTCTGGTTAATCTGGAAAAACTGAAAGATCTGAGCATTCATACCGGAGACTGTGGAATGCCTGCTATTGGAAAATTGCGGAGCTTGGCTGTGCTCAGATTGTTCGGAAAATTTTCTACTGCTGGATTGTCACATTTGGGTAATCTTGGTGAACTGGAAACTCTGGAACTGATCGGGGTGAACGTGGAAGATTGCGATCTTGCTGTCCTCCAGTCATGCACTAAACTCCGGGAACTGAACCTTTCAATGTGCAAGGGGCTGACTGCTTCAAGGTTGTCCGCTTTGATTGACATGCCTGCCTTGGCGGAACTGTATCTGGAGGGAGTAGGCATTGGCGACGAAGCAGTACCGCCTCTATGCATGATGTCGGGACTTGAGGTGTTAAATCTTCTGGGGACAAAAATAACAGACGATGGTTTGAGGAAAATTGCAGAGGCACTTCCACGATGTTCCATTTATGGGGAAAAAATGGCGCAATAATGAGTCGATAGCTGTCGGCATTTGTCTCGTGTATATGGAGGACGACATGGATCAGTCCGTGCCCCCGTGAAGGACCGGATGCCCCGGCGGAATGCGTCGGGTTTGTCCGGCCGGCGGTTTTCAGCCGGGGAGGAGGTCGGGGGCGTCGGCGCAGAATTCGCGGCGGCGGCAGTCGTGGCAGAAGGCGCCCATCCAGACGCCGTCGAACTGGGCCATGATGGCCTGGACGAGCTGGGGGTCGCGGGTGAGGAAGCCGGATTCGAAGTTCCGTTTGGTCGCGCTCTTGGCGCCCATGCCCGCGCCGGTGAGGTTGGCGCTGCCGGAGTAGGCGAAGGTGCCGTCGACCACGACGCATTTGAAGTGGACGCGGGGGCAGAGCAGGCGTTCGAGGCCGCTGATGAGATTGGGATAGCGGTCGTAGTCCTGGCGGAAGGCGGGGCCGGGCTCTTTGGCGTGGATGAGGCGGACGGCGACCCCGTCCCGGATGAGGTCCGAGAGGATTTCGAGGAAGGGGACGAACTGTTTGCCTTTGGGGACGTGGGCGTCCTTGAGGTCGGCGGTGGCGATCCAGAGGAAGCGCTTGGCGGTCGGGACGGTTTCGGCGAGGACGCGCACGAAGATGTCGCGGTCGGTGACGAATTCGACCATTCCCCGGCTGCTCATGGCTATTTCTCCGCGAGGATGGCGCGGGTTTCGGCTTCGAGTTCGTCCAGGGGGATGGATTCGACGACGGCCTGGCCGAGGCCGGCGAGGAAGACGAAGTGGAGACGGTCCCCGGCCCGTTTCTTGTCGTGGCGCATGGTGGCGATGATCGCCTCGGCGTCGACGGTCGGCCGGGTGGGGAGGCCCAGCCGGGCGAGGGTGCGCTCGATCCGCGCCGCGTCCGTTGCGGGGAGCATGCCCCGGCGGGCGGAGAGCCGGGCGGCGAGGGCGGTGCCGATGCCGACCGCCTCGCCGTGGGGCACCCGCTGGAGTTTCTCGACGGCATGGCCGAGGGTGTGGCCGAAATTCAGCTTGCGCCGTTCGCCGGACTCGCGCTCGTCGCGGTTCACCACGCCGGCCTTGATGCGGACGGAGTGGGCCACGAGCACGCGGAGAACGTCGGGATCGGCGGCGAGGGCGGCGTCCGCCTGCGCTTCGAGACAGGGGAGCATGGCGGCGTCGGCGATGAGAATGTGCTTGAGGATTTCGGCCAGCCCGCAACGCAGTTCGGCGGGGGGGAGGGTGGCGAGGGCGTCGCCGGGGCAGAGGACGAATTCGGGCTGGTTGAAGACGCCCATGATGTTCTTGTAGCCGTCCACGTTCACGCCGTTTTTGCCGCCCACGCTGGCGTCCACCTGGGCCAGGAGGCTGGTGGCGACGAAGCCGAAGCGGACGCCGCGCAGGAAGGTCGAGGCGAGGAAGCCGGTGACGTCGCAGACGATGCCCCCGCCAAGTCCGACCAGGAAGACGCCCCGGTCGGCCTCGGCGGCGAGGAGGGTGCGGAAGAGCGCGACCACGGTGTCCACGGTCTTGCTCGCCTCGCCCTGGCCGATTTCGCAGCGGGTCCAGGCGGCGGGGAGGGCATGGCCGTGGAGGCGGTTCACGTTGGCGTCGGTGACGCAGAAGACCCGCGCCCCCGGCGGCACCAGGCCGGCCACATCGGCGACCCGGCCGCCGACCACGATCCTCGACTGGCCCGAGCTGCCGCTGATGGCGATGATGTCCGGCGTGGCGTCCACGGTTGCTAGTCTCCGATGATCAGGTGCTGCTGCTTGTCGATGGATTCCTGGTGGATGGCCTTGAAGACCTTGTCCACGAATTCGGTGCTGAAGTGATACTGTTCGGCGCGTTCGTGGATGGTCTTGACGATGGCGTCCCAGCGGCCGGTCTGGAGAACGGCGATGTTGTTCTCCTTTTTGATCTGGCCGATCTGGAGGACGATTTCCATGCGTTTGGCGAGCAGTTCCAGCAGTTCCCGGTCGCATTCGTCGATGCCCGCGCGCAACTCGCTGAGTTTGCGCTGGAAATCGGGGCTTTCGCTGGTGGTTTTGGGGACGACGACGCGGGCGAGGAGTTTGCGGAGCTGGTCGGGGGTGAGCTGCTGCTTGGCGTCGCTCAGGGCGACGGCGGGGTTGCAGTGGGTCTCGATCATCAGTCCGTGGTAGTCGAGGCTGATGGCGCGGAGGACGAGGTCCTCGATCCACTCGGTGTTGCCGGCGATGTGGCTGGGGTCGCAGAACATGGGCAGTTGGGGGAGCCGCCGGCGCAGTTCGATGGGCAACTGCCACTGGGGTTCGTTGCGGTAGAGGGATTTGCCCGAGCTGGAGAAGCCGCGGTGGACGGCGCCAAGGCGGTGCAGGCCGGTGTCCGCCAGCCGTTCGATGGCCCCCTGCCAGAGGTCCACGTCGGGGTTGACGGGATTCTTGACCAGGACGGGGATGTCCACGCCCTTGAGGGCGTCGGCGATTTCCTGGACGGCGAAGGGGTTGGCGCTGGTGCGGGCACCGATCCAGATGAGGTCCACCTGGGTGCGCAGCGCCTCGTAGACGTGCTTCGGGGAGGCGACCTCGGTGGCGGTCCAGAGGCCGGTTTCCTTTTTCACGGTGCGCAGCCAGTCGAGGGCGCGGGAGCCGTAGCCCTCGAAGCTGCCGGGGCGGGTGCGGGGTTTCCAGATGCCCGCGCGGAAGATGGTGACGTGGGTTCCGGCCAGGCCGCGGGCGGTGGCCAGCATCTGCTCTTCGGATTCGGCGCTGCACGGGCCGGCGATGACGATGGGTCGCTGGGCGTCCGGCAGGCCCCATTGGGCGAGGGGGGAGATATTCATGGTGGCGTGTGTCCTTGGGAGTCTGGGTTAGCCGTTCAGGACCCGGCGGATACTGTTGGCGCTGCGGATCATGCGGGTGAGGCCGTCGGCGTCCCGCTGAACCAGGCAGTCGCGGAAGCGGTGCAGTTGGCCCAGGTAGGCGTCGAGCACGCTGAGCACGTTGTCCGCGTTCTGGCAGAAGATCGGGGTCCACATTTCGGGGGAGCTTTTGGCGAGACGGGCGGTGGAGCTGAAGCCGCCGCTGGCGAGGTCGAAGATGGTGGACTGGTTCAGCTCCTTCTCGAGGACGGTGAGGGCGAGGGCGAAGCTGGTGACATGGGAGATGTGCGAGACGTAGGCCACATGCTCGTCGTGCTGGGCGGCGGTGAGCCGGATCAGGCGCATGTTGAGGGTCCGGTACATGGCCTCGACCAGGCGCACCGCGTCGGGGTCGCTGTCGCCGGCGTCGCAGATGATGCCGGCCTTGCCGTCGAAGAGATTGGCCAGCGCGGCCCAGGGGCCGGAATTCTCCGTGCCCGCCATGGGATGGGAGGCGACGAAGCGCCGGCGCCGAGGGTGGTCGCGGAGGGCGTCGGCCACCAGTTGCTTGGTGCTGCCCGCGTCGGCCACCGTCTGGGTGGTCGTCAGGTCCAGAATGCGGGGGAGAACCTGGAGGCTGGCACCGACGGGGACGGCGACGAGGACGAAGTCGGACTGGGGGACGGCCTCTTCGAGGGGCATGGTCTCGTCGACCAGCCCGAGCCGTTTGGCCGCCTCGCAGTGGAGGGGATCGCGGTCGACGCCGAGGATGCGCCGGGCGAAGCCGCGGCGGCGGAGG
>LVAZ01000311.1 GCA_001603055.1 Victivallales bacterium Lenti_02 | reverse complement strand
GCCCCCGGCAACAAGCAGGTGACGGCCACCCTCAAGGTCCGGTCCGGCGAGACTGCGGCCCCCGACGCCGCCTCCACCGTCCGCATCCCCCCCCCCGCGCCCACGGCCGGCGAGGACGGCGACGGACGGCCCTCCTCGCTCCGCCTCAAGCGCGTCGACAAGCCCGAGGCCGATGCGTCCGCCACCGTCCGCCTGCCCGGAATCGGCGAAGCCGCCGAGGCGGAGCCCGGTCCGGCCGACATGGTTCCCGCCGACGAGGAAGGCGCCCCGCCGCCGGCCGAGACGGCGGCAGGCCCCGCTGTCCCGCCGAAACGGGGACTCAAGCTCAAACCCGGCAAAAAAGAGGGGGAAGGCGCGGAAGGCGCGGAGGAAGAGGGCGGGGAACCGGGAGAGGCGGCGGAAACGTCGCCCGAAGCCGCCGTCCAGCCGCCGGCCATGAAGCCGCGCGCCGCCGCCGGCGGTCCCGGCGTCGTGGCCGCCATCGGCAGCATCGCCGCCTGCGGCGCCCTCGGGGCGCTCGTCTACCGGCTGGTGACGGACTTCATTCTCCACATCCAATACTAGCCGGGCCAAGCTCGGCAAACTGCGGGTTCTCCGGTCGTTTCCGGCCGGAGAATCTTTGTCCGCGTCGGGCCAAGGATCGCGGTGAGCCTTGACGTACGCCGCGATCCGGCTACGTTAGAAGGCTTTTCGGAATTGGTTCCCGTCCGGACGCGGGAAGAACCGTCGGAGTGCCGCCAACTATGCCCAACTACGTGTTTCTCGGTCCCCCCGGTGCCGGCAAGGGCACCCTGGGTGCCATGCTATGCGAAACCTATGGGAACATCCATGTCTCCACCGGCGACATCCTCCGCGCCGAACTGGCCAGCGGCTCCGCCCTGGGGCGGGAGGTGGCCGAATGCATGGAAGGCGGCGGCCTGGTGTCCGACGAACTGGTCGCGAAACTGGTCCGCAAGCGCCTGGGCCGGGAGGACATCGCCGCCGCCGGCTTCCTGCTCGACGGTTTCCCCCGCACAGTTCCCCAGGCCGAGGCCCTCGACGCCCTGCTGGCCGAGGTCGGCCTGTCCCTTGACCGCGCGGTTCTTTTCGAGGTCGACCAGGAATTGCTTTTCAAGCGGATGGCCGGGCGGCGCCTGTGTCCGGCCTGCGGCGCCATCTACAACACCTTTTTCATGCCCCCGCGGCAGGCCGGCTTCTGCGACGCCTGTCCCGGCACCGCCCTGGTCACGCGCAAGGACGACAATCCCGAGACGGTGCGCAACCGTCTCGCCGTCTACCAGGAACAGACCGCCCCCCTCATCGGCCACTACGCGAAAAAGGGTCTGCTGACCCGCGTCGACGGCACTCCCCCCAAGGAGGAGACCTTCGCCGTCCTGCAGGCCGCCCTCGGAATCTAGCGAAAGTCCCCCTCACCCCCATGGCACCGCGACAAGTCATCATCCACAGCGAACGGGAGATCCCCGGCATCCGGCTGGCCGCCCAGGCCGCCGCCCGGGTGCTCGACGAGCTGTGCGCCGCCGTGCGGCCGGGGATGAGCACCCTCGAACTGGACGAGCTGGCCGGGGAGCGCATCCGCGCCACCGGCGGCGGCAGCGCCTTTCTCGGCTACCACGGCTTTCCCGGCCAAATCTGCATCTCGCTCAACGAGGAGGTGGTCCACGGCATCGGCCGCGCCGACCGCGTCATTCTGCCCGGCGACCTTGTCAGCCTCGATGTGGGGGTCCGCCTCGACGGCTTCATCGGCGACAACGCGCGCACCCTCTGCGCCGGCCGCGAGCCCAGCCCCGGGCAGCAGGCCCTGCTCGACGCCACCCGCGAGGGGCTGATGGCGGGCATCGCCGCCGCCGTCAACGGCAACTTCGTCAACGACATTTCCCGCGCCGTCGAGCAGGTGGTCGTGAACTGCGGTTTCGCCGTGGTCCGCGACTTCGTCGGCCACGGCTGCGGGACGGCTCTCCACGAGGCGCCCGAGGTGCCCAACTTCGCCCAGCGCCAGCGCGGGGCGCGCCTCCAGCCCGGCATGGTGCTCGCCATCGAGCCCATGGTCAACCAGGGCACCCACCGGGTGAACGTGGACCCCGGCGACAAATGGACCGTGCGGACCGCCGACGGGGCGCTGTCCGCGCATTTCGAACATATGGTCCTCATCACCCAGGATAACGCGGAGATTCTCACGTGGCCAAAGACAGTATAAGGATCGAAGGGACCGTGCAGGAACTCCTGCCCAACACCATGTTTCGGGTGAAACTGGAGAACGGGCCCGAGATTCTCGCCCACATCAGCGGCAAGATGCGCCTTCACTTCATCCGCATTCTTCCCGGCGACAAGGTGGTGGTCGAAATGTCCCCCTACGACCTCACCAAGGGGCGCATCACCTACCGGAAGAAGTAGGCCCCGCCCGCCCCGCCCGCGCCCGGTGCCGGCCCGGACGGCGGCCGTGCGCATGTTTTGACGGGCAACGGGTTTGCAGGCGACTTGCCGGGCAGTATATTTGTCGTTCGATTTCTGCCTTCCGCGTGTTGTGCCGTACTGAGAACGGCGCCCTCCGGGCTAGACTACGCTCCACCGCCGGCCCGGGCGCGGGGACAGCAACCAGCCACATATCATTGTCGTGCCGATACGAGTGTAAGGACCAGGGTGCCCTCATGAAAGTCAGAGCCTCCGTGAAAAGAATGTGCAACGCCTGCCAGGTGATCAAGCGGCATGGCATCGTCCGCGTGATCTGCAAGAATGCGCGGCACAAGCAGCGCCAGGGCTGAGCCACCCTCCCGCAACCACCGATCCATCCAGGACAGGAGCGAAAACCATGCCGAGAATATTTGGCGTTGACATTCCCGCCAACAAACAGGTCACCGTGGCCCTCCGCTACATCTACGGCGTTGGCCCGGCCACCGCCAAGGCGATCTGCCAGCGGGCCCAGATCAGCGAGACCAAGCTGGCCGGCGAACTGGTGGAGAGCGACATCTCCGCCATCACCCAACTGCTGCAGGAAAGCTACATGGTCGAGGGCGACCTGCGCCGCCAGACGGCCCAGAACATCCGCCGCCTCATCGCCATCGGCTGCTACCGCGGCCAGCGCCACCGGCGCAGCCTGCCCGTCCGCGGCCAGCGCACCAAGACCAACGCCCGCACCCGGAAGGGCGCCAAGAAGACCGTCGGCGCCATCCGCGACCGTACCGCCCGTAAGCTGGCCAACGCCTAGCCTGCCGCCGCCCACTACCCACCCCTCTAGGAGTGAATACGTCCATGGCTGACGAGATTCTCGAAAATCAGGAGCCGGCGTCCGAGCAGACCGCGCAACAGCCGGAAATCAAACGCGCCAAGGGCAAAACGCGCCACATCCCCAGCGGCATTGCCCATATCTACGCCACGTTCAACAATACCAAAGTCGCCATTTCCGACATGCACGGCAACATCATTGCCTGGGGCAGCGGCGGCCGCATGGGCTTCAAGGGCTCCCGCAAGAGCACGTCCTACGTCGCCCAGCAGATCGGCACCGATGTCGCCAAGCGCGCCATGGTCTACGGAATGCGCGAGATCGAGGTCCGCATGAAGGGGCCCGGCTCCGGCCGCGAGTCCGCCGTCCGCGGCATCGCCGCCGCCGGTCTCGACATCACCGTCCTCAAAGACGTCACGCCTCTGCCCCACAACGGCTGCCGTCCCCCCAAACGTCGCCGTGTGTGACATCGCCGGACGATCCGCCGCCACTCTCCCCGCAGGTGGCGAAGTGTGAAGGGTCTCCATAGCTGAGGAGTAGAAGCATGTCGGGTCTTGAAAGTTTTGCGATGCCTGCGGCGATCAAGGTCGACGAATCGACCGCGACCGCGACGTACACGCGTTTCACGGCCGAACCCTGGGAAAGCGGGTTCGGACACACCATCGGCAACGCCCTGCGCAGGGTCTTGCTGTCCTCGCTGGAAGGCTGCGCGGTTTCCTCCGTCCGCATCGACGGGGTCGCGCACGAATTCTCCAGCATCGAGGACGTGGTCGAGGACGTGGCCGAAATCGTCCTCAACCTGAAGAAGCTCCGTCTCCAGTGCGATTCCGAGGCCGACCTGCCGCGGACGATCGAGTTGTACGCGGACAAGGCCGGGCCGGTCACCGCCGCCGCCGTCCAGGAGGATGGCGTGGTCCGCGTGCTCAATCCCGGTCTGGTCATCTGCACGCTGGACAAGGACCGTCCCCTGCGGATGGAGATGGAAATCGACCGCGGCCGGGGTTACCGCCCCGCCGAGGAGAACAAGCGCGAGGATCATCCGATCGGCGTCATCCCGGTCGACTGCATCTTCAGCCCCGTCGAGCGCGTGCGCTACGACGTGCAGGCCTGCCGCGTCGGCAACCGTACCGACTTCGACCGGCTGGAGCTGGAAATCTGGACGGACGGCCGGGTCTCGCCCGCCGAGGCCCTCACCTTCTCCGCCGCGCTGCTGCGCGACCACCTGCGGGCCTTCGCCAACAACGAGCCGAGCGTGCCCGGTATCGGCGGCGCGGTTGCCGCCCCCTCGCTCAGCGGCGAGGACCAGCAAATGGTCGACTGCCTGCTGCGCCCGGTGTCCCACCTCGAACTCTCGGTCCGCGCCGAGAACTGCCTCAACACGGCCCAGATCCGCTACCTCGGCGAACTGGTCGGGAAAAGCGAGTCGGAAATGCTGAAATTCCGCAATTTCGGCAAGAAGTCCCTCCAGGAGATCAAAGCCAAGCTGGCCGATCTCGGCATGACTCTGGGCATGGGCATCAAGGAAGAAGTCGTCGAGGCCTTCCAGCGGCGGCTGGCCGACCAGAACCAAGAGGATTGACCTATCCATGAGACATCGTAAATACACGTTCAAGATCGGCCTGAAGGAAGGGCACCGGCGGTCCCTGGTGGCCAACGCGGTGTGCAGCCTGTTCACCCACGGCCGGATTTCCACCACCGTGACCAAGGCCAAGGAAATCCGCCGGGTTGCCGAGCGGATGATCACCCTGGGCAAGACCGGCACCCTCCACGCCCAGCGGCTGGCGGTGGCCCGCATCCACCAGCAGGGCGTCGTCTCCCGGCTCTTCCGCGAGATCGCGCCGGCCTACGAGGGTCGCCAGGGCGGCTACACCCGCATCATGCGCACCAAGACCCGCATCGGCGACGGGGCCGAACTCTGCATCCTCGAGCTGGTCGACTACGCGGCCATCGGCGCGGGCGCGGAAGCTCCGGCCGAGGCGCCGGCCGAAGCCGCCGCCACCGAGGCGAAGGCGAGCGAGGAATAGTCCTCCCCGCGAGCCCGACTCCTGGTTTCCAAGGCCAGCAACTCTTTCGTTGCTGGCCTTTTTTTTCCTCTTCCGGACGTTCCGCCATGCCCTCTCCGCTCCGCGTTTCCGATGATCGGATGCACGGTTTCCACGTTGCCCGCCCAGTGCCGGTGCCCGAGCTGCAGGCCACGGCCTTCCGGGCGGAACATGCCCGCACGGGGCTCCAGGTATTCTGCCTCGAGGCGGCCGACCCGGAAAACCTGCTGGCCGTCTGCCTGCCCACCTGGCCCGCCGACGACACGGGCCTGCCCCACATCGCCGAGCATGTCGTGCTGGGCGGCTCCCGCTCCTATCCGCTGCGCGATCCCTTCGTCGAGCTGCTCAAGGGGAGCATGGCCACCTTCGCCAACGCCATGACCTACGCCGACCGCACCCTGTTTCCCGTGGCCAGCAACGTGGCCGCGGACTTCCGCAACCTGGCCCGGGTCTACCTCGATGCGGTCTTCCATCCCCTGGTGCGGCGCGAGTCCTTCGCCCAGGAGGGCCACGCCCTGTTTCCCGGCGACCCCCGGGACCCGGCGGCCGGGCTGCGCGAGCAGGGAATCGTCCACAGCGAGATGCATGGCGCCTACGCCGAACTGGACACCGTCGCCCAGGCCGCCATCCTCGCCGACGTGCTGGCCGGCACCCCCTACCAGTATGACTCGGGAGGGGTGCCCGCCGCCATCGCCACCCTCGACCACGGACGGCTTCTCGCCTTCTGCCGCGAACACTACCGGCCCGAACGGGCGCTGGTCTTCCTGTACGGCGACCTCGGTCATGCGGCCGGCCTCGAACTCCTGGCCGAGGCCCTCGCCGATTTGCCTGCGGCGGACAGCCCCCGCACCTGTTCCCTGCCGCCCTCGCCCCGGCCCTGGACCGCCCCCCGCGAGCGCCGCCTGCCGGTTTCCGTCGGTCCCGACGAGGACCCCGCCGACCGCCAGGCCGTCGTCCTGACCTGGTATACGGGCGTCTTCGACCAGGTCGCGGACAGCATGGCCCTGGATTTCCTCGACCACCTGCTGCTGGGCAACCCCGGCGCCCCCCTGCGCAAGGCGCTGGAGGAGTCCGGCCTCGGCGACGACCTGTTTCTCGCCGGTTTCGACAGCGAGCGCCGCGAGACCCTCTTCCAGGTGGGGCTGCGCGGCTGTCCCGCCCGGAAGCGCCATGCCTTCCAGCGCCTCGTGCTGGACACGCTCGCCGGGCTGGCGGAGCGGGGGGTGCCCGCCCCGGCCGTCCTCGCCGCTCTCAACCAGATGGAGTTCACCCGGCGCTTGGTGGACGGCCACTACGCCATCTCCCTGGCCGAGGATGTCTTCGGAGTCTGGGTGTACGGCATCGATCCCCTCCAGGCCCTCTGTCTCGAAGAGCCCCTCCGCCGGCTTCGGCAGCGCCTGACGGCCGATCCCTCCTATCTTCCCGGCCTCCTGCGCCGCACCTTCCTCGACAACCCCCACCGGCTGCTGCTCGCCTGCGTTCCCGATCCCGCCCTGGCCGACCAGGAACGGAACCGTGCCGCCGCCGCCCTCGCCGCCGCCAACCAGGCCCTCTCCCCGGAGGAGCGCCAGTGCCTCTGGCGCGAAGCCGAGGACCTGCGCCGCTGGCAGGAAACCCCCGACTCCCCGGCGGACCTGGCCCGCCTGCCCCGGCTGGCCCCCCGCGACATCCCCCGCCATCCGCCGCAGTTGCTCACGGAGACCGAGCCCTGCGGACGGGCCGTCCTGCTGGCCAACCGCACCTTCACCAACGGGATCGAGGACTGCATGCAGGTCTTCGAACTCCCCGCTCTGTCGGCCGACCTGCTCGACTATCTGCCCCTCTTCGCCTACTGTCTCGGCCGGCTCGGCACCGCCACCTGCGACTACGCCGCCCTCGCCGGCCGCATCGCCCTCCTTGGCGGCGGCATGGGCGGCCTTTGCCTGGTGCGGCGTTCCGGCCCCGCCGCCCAGGCTTCTCCCGTCCCCGCGCTCGGTTTCCGCTGGAGCGCGCTGGAGACGGAATTCCCCGCCGCGCTCGACCTTGTCCAGGACATTCTCCGCACCACGCGGTTTGCTCCCGGCGAGCGACTGGCCGACCTCCTGCGCCAGCGCCGTTCCCGGATGCTGTCCGGGGTGCTCGGCGACGGCCATCTCTGGGCCGCCCAGCAGGCGGCCGCCTGCCTCTCGCCCGTCCACAATCTGCGCAACCGCTGGCATGGACCGCCCCAGTTGCGCCTGATCGACGACCTGGTGGACCGGCTGCCCGAGTCCCTGGACGAAGTCGCCCGGATTCTCGAACGCATTCGCGGGCAGGTGCTGGCGGCCGGCTCCACCGTGCTCTCCCACACGGGCTCCGCCCGGTTCGGCGACGCCCTGCACCGGCATCTGGCCGATTTCGCCTGCTCCCCCGCCACCGCTCCCGTGCCCGCCGCGACGGCGGAGGCGGTGGCCGGCACGGCGCTCACGATTCCGGCCCACGGCGCCCATGTGGCCTGGTGTCTGCCCGCCCCGCTCTTCTCCGCCGCCGAGGCGCCGCTGATCGAGCTGGGGGCGCATCTGCTGTCCCTCGGCGCGGCCTGGGAGGAAGTCCGGGCCAAGGGCGGCGCCTATGGCGCCTCCTGCGAGTACGATTCGCTGCACGGCTCCCTGTGCTTCCTGTCCTACCGCGACCCCGATCCCGGGCGCACCCTGGGGGTTTTCGCGGATCTGGTCCGGGAGGGCGGAGCCCGGCCCTGGCCGGAGCGGGAGATTGCGGAGGCCCTTCCCGCCGTCGTCCGCAACGACCAGCGCCCGCTGCGGCCGGCCCAGCTTACCGAGACCGCCCTCCACCACCATCTCCACGGTATTTCCTACGAACAGCGCGACGAATTCCGCCGCCGTCTCCTCCGCGCCACTCCTGCGGACGTGGCGGCGGCACTGCGCGCAACCTTCGCCGCGGGAAGCGCTTGGTCCGGAATCTGCGTCGTCGGCGACGAGGAATTGCTGGCCTCCATGCGCCCGCCGCTCCCCCTCGACCTTTCGCCTTTGCTTCCCGGAAGCAGTTGCTTTGTTGACGAAGGAGAATAAACTTGGCGGAAGATTGGCAAAAATTCATCGAAATGCCGTTTGGCGAGTTGCTCTTCGGCAAGTTCAAGGCTACCTGTAGAAGCATGCTGGATCAAATTGGATTCGAAGCGCCGCAAGATGGGGTATGGCTCTTTTGATCCCGGAGAAATTGGCGAGCGATGGCGGAGCAGAATTCTCAAGACCTGACGTTGATGTTCGTGGATATCCCGACGGTGTCGGCGATCCGGGACATGGAAGGCGAACTTGTGGTCCGCGAGTTTGTCGACAAGTGCCTGGCGCTGCTTGGTGACATTCGCGAAAAGCACAACGGCGAGCTGATCCGGAGCGTGGGCAGCACCCTGCTGTGCAGTTTTTCCCAGGCCGACGACGCGGTCCGCGCCGCCTGCGACATGCAGCGGGTGGTGGCCGAGACCGATTTCCGCACCATCACCCGCGCCACCTTGCGCATGGGCCTGCATTCCGGTCCGGTCATGATGCGCGGCGGCAGTTGCACGGGCGAGGTGGTCACCACCACCGCCCGCATGGTCACCATCGCCAAGCCCGGCCAGGTCGTGAGCACCGAGCAGGTCCGGTCGCGGACCAGTCCCGCCGTGAACAAGTGGTTCACCCCGCTGGCCGGCGCGGAGACCATGGAGAAGCGTCTCCGGGTCCGGCTGTTCGACGTGGGCTGGCGCGAGCGTCTGGTTTCCGAAGCGCGGGGCCAAGTGGTCCAGCCCACCCAGAGCGAGACGTCGGAGATGATCCCCATGCCGGCGCCGGATATCCGCGAGATCCGGAAGCAGGACACGGTCAAGCAGGAATTCACGGCGGGCGACGAGGCGAATCCCGACTGGCGCGCCACCAGCCGCCGCCACAACGCGGTCCGCGAGATGCAGGAACGCATGGCCGCGCAGCGGGCCGCGGGCCCCGCCGACCTTCCGCCGGCGGAAAGCATCGAGAAGACCAAGCCCCCCGCCACCTGGGAAGCCCCGGTCAGCAGTGCCCGGCTCTGTCTCATCTGGCGCGAGAAGGTGCTGGTGCTCGATGCCAAAAACACGTCCCTGAGCATGGGGCGCGAGGAAAGCAACGACATCATCCTCAAGGTCAGCACCGCTTCCCGGCGGCATGCGGAAATCCGCTACCGCGGCGGGGCGTTCTACCTCATCGACCGCAGTGCCAACGGCACTTTCGTCTACGACGAGACGGGCCGCGAGCTGTATGTCGAGGAGGCCGAATGCAAGCTCGGCTCCTCCGGTGCCATCTGTCCCGGCTGCCCCCAGGGGCAGGCCGAGTGCGAGGCCCTGCTGTTCTGGGTGCAGGGCAAGTAGGCCGGGCTCGCCTCGCGCAATGCCCGACGGGGGTTCCCGCGCCTGCGGCTATTTCAGGCCGATGCGGCGGCGGGCGAACCAATCGAGCCCGAGGAGCAGGACGAAGGCCCCGAGCAGGAACCAGGAACGGGTCCAGTAGACCCGGCTGCGGTGGGTGGGGACGCGGTCGGAAAGAGGCAGTTCGCCCAGCCCGGCGGCCAGCGCCTCGGCCGGGAGGAAACGCCCGCCGGTGAGCCGCGCCACGTCGCGCAGGGCGTCCTCGCGGTAGGTGGTGTCCTCGGCCTCGATGCCGGTCTGGCGGGCGACGAAATGGGCGGTGGCCTCGTGGCGCCCCCGGGGGAGGGCGACGCGGTAGTCCACGCGGTACTCGCCGCTCTGCTCGGGGAAGATCATGGCGGTGTAGCGGCCGGGGGTTCCGGGGGCGGGTTCGAGGGGAATGTCCCGGCGTTTGCCGTCGGGAGCGACGAGGGTGGCGGCGACCTGGGCGTCGGGGGCGGGGCGGAAATCGTCGCCGAGCACGTCCACATCGAGGGGCACGGCG
>LVAZ01000310.1 GCA_001603055.1 Victivallales bacterium Lenti_02 | reverse complement strand
GCTTGGTATGGACGGCGGGGGCGTGACGGGGGCGGCCGGCGGCGGCGCGGGCTCGATGCGGGCAGGAACCACTGCCGCCGTCTCCTCCCGGGCGGTCGCCTCGGCGTCGTCTGTTCCCTGGCTGCGCCAGATGACGTAGCCGACGCCGAACAGCAGCAGCAGCAGCAGGCCCAGCAGGGGATATTTGTAGTACCAATACATGGAACGGGTTCCGCAAATCGCTAGGAGTGTGGCGGCGAGGCGCCCGGACTTGGCTTACTATGGGCATCGGCGGGGGGCTTGTCAAGGCAGTTCCCGGCCTCGCCCGGACTTGCCCCCCCCGAGGGTTGCCTAGCCGCGCTCGGCCAGCGGCTGGAAGGGGCGGTCCAGCGCGCCCACGTAGATGGCCCGGGGGCGGAAGATGCGGTTGGCCTTGAGATATTCCAGGACCCGGGCGGTCCAGCCGGAGACGCGGGACACCGCGAAGATGGGGGTGAACATGTCGGGGGCGATGCCCAGGCAGGAATAGACGATGCCCGAGTAGAAGTCCACGTTGGGGAAAATCCCCTTTTTCTCGCCCAGTTCCGAAACCACGCGGCTTTCGAGTTCCTTGGCGGTGGCCAGCAGGCGGCGCATGTCCTCGCGGCCGCTGCGCTCGACCAGGTATTCCGCCAGGGGGCCGAGCACCCGCGCCCGCGGGTCGTAGGCCTTGTAGACGCGGTGGCCGAAGCCCATGATCTTGCTCTTGTTCGCGCGCGCGTTCCGGTACCACTCGGCCACCCCGTCCGGCGAGCCGATTTCGCGGAGCGTGTGGATGACCGCCTCGTTGGCGCCGCCGTGCAGGGGGCCGTTGAGGGCGGCGATGCCCGCGCCGACGGAGAAATAGATGTCGGAAAGGGTCGAGGCCACGACCATGGCGGCGAAGGTGCTGGCGTTCATCCCGTGGTCGGCGTGGAGGGTCAGGCAGATGTCCATGACCCGTTCCTCGACCGGCTCGGGACGCTTCCCGGTCATCATGTAGAGCAGATTGCCCGCATGGCCCAGTTCGGGGTGGGGCTCGATGGGCAGGCGCCCGCCGCGCAGCCGGGCGATGGCCGCCGTGAGCGAGGCCACGCCCGCGATGAGGTGGTAGCAGGAGCCGATGCCGTGGGCCTCGGCCTGGGCGCGCTCGATTCGCGCGGGATCGGGCCGGTTGGCGTCCCGTTCCTGGAACTCGAAGACGGCCTTCTGGTCGCCACGGGGCACCGTCTCCATCGAGTGGGAATCCTCGTCGGAGGCGATCTGCCTTCCACCGCTGCCCGCCATGCTCATCTGGTCGCGCTCGGTCTGGAACTGGCGCATCAGGTTGGTGCCCATGCGCAGGGCCGCCATCGGGATCATGTCCTGGACGGGGAAGCCCATGATCAGGCGCAGGGTCCTGGGGATGAACCGGTAGTCCTGCAGGTGCCGGCTGAGGGTGTCAAGCTCGTTCCGGGTAGGGAGATTGCCGTGCAGCAGCAGGAAGGAGACTTCCTCGAAGGTCGCCTCGGCGCAGAGGTCGAACAGGTCGTAGCCCCGGTAGATGAGCGAGCCGCGGGTGCCGTTCACGTAGCCGATCTTGGTCTCGCAGGCAATCGCCCCCTCGAGCCCGGGCCCCACGGTGCAGCTCACGGGCCATTCGAGCTTGCCGGTCAGGGCGGGCTCCGGCTCGTTCATGACTTCCTGGCGGGCCTTGGCGGCGGCCTGGCGGACAATGTCGGTGATGATCTGCGGGTTGTTCAAGCGCGTTGCTCCGTGTTGGGGGGTTGGGTGCATCCGGAGCCAGAGCCCGGGAACGATTGCTTCCGGCTTCTTCCCCCCCCTTCTACGTGTACCCCGTGAAGCGCGGGGATGCAAGCGGTGGAGGCGGCGCCGGGAACGGCTATGGTACAGGCTTGCCTTTTCGGAGCCTGCATTTACCCATAACTTCAGGTGCAGTATGACACGGCGGCACTTCCCTTCGTTCCATTGGCAGGGCGTGGTTCTCGATTACGCGGGGCTGGCCTACAACCCCTGCGACGATCTCATTTTCCCGAGCGTGGTCCGGGCCGACGGCCTGGCCGGCGCCCCCGGCCCCCTGCTGATGTACTACGCGCCGCACAACGCGCCGGGCGGCATTTGCCTGGCGGTGGCCGACCGGCCCGAGGGGCCCTGGCGCGAGGTGCCGGGAAACCCGCTGATTCCCCGCGACTGGACACCCCACCATGCCGTGTCCCATGTGTGCAGCCCCCATGCGGTCTGGAATCCCGAGGCGGGCTGCCTGTTCCTCTACTACCACGGGGAGAACAGCACCACCCGCTACGCCACCAGCCGCGACGGGGTGAACTTCACCTACGGGGGGGGCGCCGTCACCGACGCCGATTTCGACTGCAGGACCGGGGCCTTCTACGCCCGCGTCTTCCGCCATCGTCTGCCCGGCCGGGACAACACCTGGATCATGCTGCTCATGGGCCATCTCGAAGACCGCGCCGCCCTCTTCCTCGCCTGGTCCGCGGACGGCCGCGAGTGGACCGCCCGGCGGGAGCCGGTGCTGATTCCCGAGCCGCCCCTGGCGCACCTCTGCGCGCCCTGGTTCTGCACCCGCGACGGAAAGCATTTCATCGTCTGCCATGCCGACACGCCCATCGCCGGCCAGCGCTTCGTGGTCACCACCGACATCGTCGCCTTCGCCACCGACGCCGATTTCCGCGAGGTGGCCTATGCCGAGCATCTCCTGCGCCGCGAGGACGCCGGTCCCGGCAATCTCCGGGTTTCGGACCCCTGTTTTCTCGCCGACGGGGACCGGCTGCTCCTCTACCACACCGTCGGCCCCCGCCTCAACCAGCGCATCGCCCTGGCCGTCGCCGGCGGCTGACGCCGGCCCGGCAGCGGCCCTTGCCAATGGACGGGATGGACAAAGCCCCGGCTCAGGCCGGGACGAGGCCGAGGTTTCTGGCGTGGAACTGGAGGGCTTCCTGGATGTGGAGGTCCCAGTAGTCCCAGGAATGGGCGCCGGGGAATTCGGCGTACTCGTGGTCGAGGCCGATGGTTTTCAGATGGGCGGTGAAGCGGCGGTTGGGCTCGATGAGGAAGTCCTCGGTGCCGCAGTCGATGCGGAGGGCGGGGGCGTTGCCCTCCCGGCGGCGGGTCTCGGCGAGGGCGAAGAGGTCGTGGGCGGAGCCGGCCGGGGCGTCCCCGATGACCATCTGCCATTCGCGGCTGAAGCTGGTGTTGAGCTGGAGGGGATCGTGGCCGAAGGCGAGGGCGCCGGAATGGCTGTGGGCGGAGGCGTAGACTTCGGGGTAGCCGAGGGCGAGGCGCAGGGCGCCGTAGCCGCCCATCGAGAGACCGCCGATGCAGCGGCCGGCCCGGTCGCGGCGGGCGGGGAAGGCGCGCTCGACGAAGGCGGGCAGCTCCTCGGCCATGTAGGTGGCGAAGGCGGGGCCGTTCTCATGGTTGGTGTAGAAGCCCCGGAAACCGTCGGGCATCACCACGATCAGGGGCAGGTCGCGCACGTACCACTCGAGGCGGGTGCGGCGGTGCCAGATGGTATGGTCGTCCGACAGCCCGTGGAGAAGATAGAACACGGGGTAGGGCGGCTTGCCCACCTCGGGGAGAATCACGTTCAGCCCGAGCGCCTTGCCGAGCACTTTGCTATGCCACTGCACCTGACAGAATGCCATCTTCGGTTCTCCGCTATCATGCCACAGGGGAAAACGGCGGGGGCGCTTCACAATCCGCCTTCGCCGTCTACATTACCATCTTCGCTAACCTATACCGCAACATCCGGGGAACCACCTCCATGGGGCAAATTACCGCGAACGAACTTCGCCGGAAGTACATCGAGTTTTTCGTCGGCCACGGGCATGCCGAGATCAAGAGCGCGCCCCTGGTGCCGGAGAACGATCCCACCGTCCTCTTCACCACGGCGGGCATGCACCCGCTGGTGCCCTTCCTGCTCGGCGAGAAGCACCCCTCCGGCCGGCGCCTGGTGGACTACCAGAAGTGTCTGCGCACCGGTGACATCGACGAGGTGGGCGACGAGGTCCACCTGACCTTCTTCGAGATGCTGGGCAACTGGTCCCTCGGCGACTACTTCAAGCGCGAGGCGATCCAGTGGAGCTTCGAGTTCCTGACCGGCGCGAAGTGGCTGAATCTGCCCCTCGAGATGCTGGCGGTCTCGGTCTTCGCCGGCGACGAGGACGCGCCCTTCGACCAGGAGGCGCACGACCTCTGGCGCGGGCTGGGCATGCCCGAGGAGCGCATCGCCCGCCTGCCCAAGAAGGACAACTGGTGGGGACCGGCGGGCCAGACCGGCCCCTGCGGCCCCGACACCGAGATGTTCTACTGGACCGGGCCCCGGCCCGCCCCCGCCGTCTTCGATCCCAAGGACCGCCGCTGGGTCGAAATCTGGAACGACGTGTTCATGCAGTACAACAAGACGGCCGACGGGACCTTCGTGCCGCTGGCCCAGCAGAACGTGGACACCGGCATGGGCCTCGAACGGGTGACCGCCATCCTCCAGGGCAAGAGCACCTGCTACGAGACCGAACTCTTCGCCCCCCTCTTCGCCGCCATCTCCGCAATCACCGGCGAGGCCGCGCCCCAGAAGACCCGCGGCGGCCGGATCATCGCCGAGCACCTGCGCGCGGCCACCTTCCTGATGGGCGACGGCGTGCGGCCCGGCAACGTGGACCAGGCCTACGTCCTCCGCCGCCTCATCCGCCGCTCCATCCGCGAAGCCCGCAAGTTCGGGGTCGAGGACCTCTTCACCGCCCGGCTCGCCGCCGTGGTCGTGGACCAGTACGGGGAGCTTTATCCCAATCTGGCCGCCGGGCGGGAGACCATCCTCGCCGAGTTCGAGCAGGAGGAGAAGCAGTTCGCCAGCGCCCTCGAAAAGGGCACCCGCGAGTTCAACAAAGTGGTGGACGGCTTCCCCCCCCACGTCGAGCGCAAGGTCATCAGCGGCCGCAAGGCCTTCTATCTCTACGAGACCTATGGCTTCCCGGTCGAGCTGACCGTCGAGATGGCCGCCGAGCGCGGTTTCACGGTGGACGAGGCGGGCTTCCAGGAGGCCTACGAGAAGCATCAGGAGCTGTCCCGCGCCGGGGCCGAGCAGAAGTTCAAGGGCGGTCTGGCGGACAACTCCGCCGCGACCGCGCGTCTGCACACCGCCACCCACCTCCTGCACAAGGCCCTGCGCCAGGTGCTGGGCGACCATGTGGCCCAGGCGGGCAGCAACATCACCGCCGACCGCCTCCGCTTCGACTTCACCCACGGCGACCGGGTCACCCCCGAGCAGCTCGCCGAAGTCGAGCGCATCGTCAACGAGCAGATTGCCCGCGACCTGCCCATCCAGGTCGCCGAAATGCCGGTGGACGCGGCCAAGGCCAGCGGGGCCATCGGCCTCTTCGGCGAGCGCTACGGCGAGACCGTCAAGGTCTACTCGGTCGGCGACTTCAGCCGGGAAATCTGCGGCGGCCCCCATGCCTCGCGCACCGGCGAACTGGGCCGTTTCGAGATCAAGAAAGAGGAAAGCTCCAGCCGCGGCGTCCGCCGGATCAAGGCCGTGCTGCTGGATTCGTCCAAGTAGTCCGCCAACCCGGGGACACAGGAGGTACAACCATGCCCGAAGCCGAAGCCCAAGTCTTGGCCGCCGTCCAGGGGGACGTGGTGGTGTTCCGGCCCGTCGGGCGGGTCACCTTCAAGGTCAGCAAGGAATTCCGCGAGTACGTGGCGAAGGCCTTCGCGGCCGGCGCGACCTGCCTGATTCTCGATCTGGCCCAGTGCGCGACCATGGACAGCACCTTCATGGGCGTCCTGGCCATGACCGGCATCGAGGGGCGGAAGCGCCAGGCCCGGCTCCTCGTCGTCAACGCCGGCGAGAGCAACCGCAAGCTGCTCGACGACATCGGAGTCTCCCGGGTCTGGAGCTTCAGCGACATCGAGGTCCCCGAGACCGAGCTGGGCCTCCTCTGCGAAGCCGCCAAGGGCGCCGTCTCGACGGGCGATGTGGCCGACCTGGTCCTGGCCGCCCACCAGACCCTGATGGACCTGGACGAGGCCAACATCCCCAAATTCAAGAACGTGGTCGAACTTCTCAGCCTGGAGCTGGGGAAGTAATCCTTGAACTGCGGCACCCAGCCGCCCCCTGTCCTTCACAATCGAGGGAACACACATGAACCGGATCATCGTCTCCATCGCCTTCGCCGCTCTGCTGGTGCCGCTCGCCAGTGTCCATGCCCAGACCGGAACCTACAAGACGGCCTATGTGAACATGCAGACCGTCTTCGAGAACTACTACAAGACCGTGCAAGCCAACATCCGCTTCGCCAACGAGAAGCGCGAGTTCCTCGACCGCCTGCGGCTGATGGAGGACGAGATGAAGCCCCTGCAGGCCGAGGGCCAGAAGCTCCAGAGCGAGCTGCGGGACGAGCTGGTCTCCGAAGAGGCCAAGCAGGAGTCCGCCCGGCGGCTGCGCATGCTGATGGAGCGCGCCAACGCCAAGCAGCAGGAATACATGCAGTTCCGCCAGAACGGACGGCGCGAGGTCGAGGAGAAACGTCTCCAGGCCGAGGGCGAGCTGATCGAGGACCTCAGCTCCTTCGTCCGCAAGTATTGCGAGATGAACGGCTACCACATCGTCTACGACATCAACGGCAAATCCCTCAACCGGATGCCGGTGCTGCTGCTCTACCCCAAGGAGCTGGAGATCACCGACGAGCTGGTGGTGGCCGTGAACCGGGGCCGCGAGGCGGAACTGGCCAAGGCCCGCGAGGAGCTGAAGGCGGTCGAGGCCAAGCTGGTCGAGGACGTGGACAAGAAATAGGAGTTCCGCCGTGAGCGAGGCCAAATACACAAGCGCCCGGATCGCGGAGATCGCGGGTGGCGAGCTGGTCGGCCCCGGCGACCTGCCGGTGAACGGCGTCGCCGCCCTGGCTCTGGCCGGGACGGACGACGTGTCTTTCCTGGGCGACGACCGCTACCGTCCGCAGGTCATGCCCTCGGCGGCGGGCGTCGTGCTGATTCCCGCCCGGGGCTTCGACGAGCCCCCGCCCGCCGGGCGGGCCTGGGTGAAGTGCGCCAATCCGGGCGCGGCCTTTGCCGGGCTGGTCCCGCTCTTCGTCCCCCCCCCGCTCGAATATCCGGCGGGGGTCCATGCCAGCGCCGTCGTTCATCCCGCCGCCGTCGTGGCGCCGACTGCCCACATTGGGGCATTGGCGGTCATCGAGGCCGGGGCCAGGGTCGGCGCGAACAGCGTGATCGGCGGCGGCGCCTACCTCGGGCGTGACGCGGTGGTGGGCGAGGATTGCCTGATCTATCCCAATGTCACCATCCGCGAGCGCTGCATTCTGGGCAACCGGGTCACCATCCATTCCGGCACGGTGATCGGCAGCGACGGCTTCGGCTACGAGCAGACTCCCCAAGGCCACCGCAAGGTGCCCCAGGTCGGCTTCGTCCAGATCGACGACGACGTGGAGGTCGGGGCGCTGGTGGCCGTGGACCGGGCGCGCTTCGGCAAGACCTGGATCAAGCGGGACGTGAAGGTGGACAATCTGGTGCAGATCGCTCACAACGTGGTGATCCACGAGCACGCCCTCATCATCGCCCAGGTGGGCATCTCCGGCAGCACGAGCATCGGTGCCGGTTGCGTGCTCGCGGGACAGGCCGGCGTGGCCGGCCATCTCACCGTCGGCGCGGGCACCATGCTGGGCGGCCGGGGCGGCATCATCAAAGACGCGCCTCCCGGCTCCCAACTGATGGGCATGCCCGCCGTCGACAAACGCGAATATGTCAAGCAGCTCACGGCCTACAAGGGCGTCGAGCGCTGCCGCAAGGAGATCGCGGACCTCAAGGCCGAGATCGCCGAACTGAAGGCCCTGCTCGCGAGCCGGGCCTAGCCACTTCCGGAGACGAATCGATGAAGGTTTTGGTTGTTGGCGGCGGCGGTCGCGAACATGCTTTGGTCTGGAAACTCCAACAGAGTCCCCAGGTCGAGCAGGTCTTCTGCGCGCCGGGCAACCCCGGCATGAAAGGCGTGGTCCCCGTCCCCGTCGACGGGCTCGGCGAACTGGCCGACTTCGCCGAGCGCGAAGGCATCGCCCTGACTATGGTCGGGCCCGAGGCCCCGCTCTGCGCCGGCCTCGTCGATGTCTTCCGCGCCCGCGGCCTGCGCATCGTCGGGCCGGACAAGCGGGCGGCCCAGCTCGAGGGCAGCAAGGCCTTTGCCAAGGACTTCATGCGCCGCCACGGCCTGCCCACCGCCGCCAGCGGCGTCTTCACCGCCTGCGAACCCGCCCTCGACTACCTGCGGCAACAGGGCGCGCCTATCGTCGTGAAGGCCGACGGCCTGGCCGCCGGCAAGGGCGTGATCGTGGCCATGACTCTGGAAGAGGCCGAGGCGGCAGTCCGGGACTGCTTCTCGGGCCGTTTCGGCGAGGCGGGCGCGCGGGTGCTGATCGAGGAATGCCTGTTCGGCGAGGAAGCCTCGATTCTGGCCCTGACCGACGGCAGGACCATCGTGCCGCTGGCCTCCTCCCAGGACCACAAGCGTCTGGGCGACGGCGACACCGGCCCGAACACCGGCGGCATGGGAGCCTACTCCCCCGCCCCCGTGGTCACCGATGCCCTCTGGGCCACCATCCGCCGCGAGGTGCTCGACCGCTTCCTGGCCGGCTGCCAGGCCGACGGTCTGGATTTCCGGGGCGTGATCTACGCGGGCATCATGGTCACCGACACCGGTCCGAAGGTGCTCGAATTCAACGTCCGGTTCGGCGATCCCGAGACCCAGGCCGTGCTGATGCGCTTGGACAGCGATCTGGCCGAAGCCCTGGCGGCCACCGCCGACGGCCGCCTCGGCGACGTGCAACTGGCTTGGTCCGAGGACCCCGCCGTCTGCGTGGTCATGGCCTCCGGCGGCTATCCCGAACACTACGAGAAGGGCCTCCCCATCACCGGGATCGAGGCCGCCGAAGCTACCGGCGCGGTCGTCTTCCACGCTGGCACCAAGCTGGCGGCCGGAAAATTGGTGAACAATGGCGGCCGTGTCCTCGGCGTCACCGCGCGGGGAACCGATCTCCGCGCCGCCCTCGACCGCGCCTACCGGGCCGTGAATTGCATTTCCTGGCCCGGTGCCTACTATCGCCGCGACATCGCCCACCGCGCCCTCGCCCGAGGTTGACCCCAAGAAGGGCGCAATAAGAGCGGGCTAAATCACGTACTACAAACGAGTTGCGCCAGCGCGGCTCTTCGTTCGTAGTACAGCCTTTAGGCTGCTGAGCGCTCCAAGAGCGGGCTAAAGCCCGTACTACAAACGAGTTGTGCCAGCGCGGCATTTTTTCGTTTGTAGTACAGCCTTTAGGCTGCCGAGCGCTCCAATGGCGGGCTAAAGCCCGTACTACAAACGGGTTGTGACCGCGCGGCTCTTCGTTCGTAGTACAGCCTTTAGGCTGCTAAGCGCTCAAAGAGAGGGCTAAAGCCCGTACTACAAACAAGTTGCGCCCGCGATTCTTCGTTTGTAGTACAGCCTTTAGGCTGCCGAGCGCTCAAAGAGCGGGCTAAAGCCCGTACTACAAACAAATTGCGCCAGCTCATCGTTTTTTCGTTTGTAGTACAGCCTTTAGGTTGCCGAGCGCTCAAAGATCGGGCTAAAGCCCGTAATACAAACGGGTTGTGACCGCGATTCTTCGTTTGTAGTACAGCCTTTAGGCTGCTGAGCGCTCTAATGGCGGGCTAAAGCCCGTACTACAAACGAGTTGTGCCCGCGATTCTTCGTTTGTAGTACAGCCCTTAGGCTGCTAGGCGCTTCAAGAGCGGGCTAAAGCCCGTACTACGAACAAATTGCGCCAGCGCAGCATTATTTCGTTTGTAGTACAGGCTTTTCTTTCCGCGTTACGCCAGCAGGGGTTCGGCTTCGGTGCGGACCCGGCGGGCGTGGCGGCGGATGAGCAGCAGCGGATCGGCTAGATAGGGGTCGAGACGGCTCAGTTCGTCGCGGCAGCCAAGGGCGACCAGGGTGCGCACGGCGCGGATGTCGACGGCGTAGCGGAAGGAGGTGGGGCAGCCGTCGCTGACTCCCCAGAGGCGTTCGAGGAAGGGCTTGCCCTCGCTGGCGGCGAGGAAGCGTTTGACGACTCCGACGCCCGCCGGGTCGCCGAGTTCGGCCAGGGCCTTGAGCAGGAGCAGGGCGTCGGTGGGTGAGGGGATGTCGCTGTCCAGAATCGCGCCGATGCGGACGGCGGTGCCGGGGACGCGGAGGTCGGCGAGGGCCAGGGCGGCGACAATGCAGCGGGCGGGGGATTTCCGTCCCAGGGGATTGCCCTTTTCCAGAGCGTCGGCGCTGCGCCCGAGTTCGGCGAGGACGGCGGGGGTGCCGATGCCCGCCTCGGCGGCGGCGACAGCGCCGCGGAATTTGCGCTCGGGGTCGGTCTCGCCGTTCAGGAAGGCTTCCCAGTCGGGGGCGGCGGTGCCGGTGCGCAGGGACAGCCGCCACATGGCCAGACCCGCCTCGCCCTCCTTGCCGAGCCGGGCGAGCAGCTCGTCGTTGGGCAGGTCGAGGACCGGCTGGGTGGGACTGGGGCCGATGCCGCGGGCCTTGAGGGCGGCGCGGAGTTCGGCGATGTCGACTGCGCGGGGCATGACCCCCTGGCGCAGGGCGAGGGCGGCGGCAACGCCGCAGATTTCGCCGACCACCTGCAAGTCGCGCTGCATGCGCACGAGCTGGTGCAGGTCGTGGTCCACCGACAGCGCCCGGCAGGCGATCAGCAGGCCCTCGACCTCGCTGGGCAGCAGCGCCCGGAAGGGGATGTCGCCCTGCAGGAGGTACTGCCAGAGGCCGAACATGACCACATGGCGGCGGCCCCATTCGCTCTCCTCGGCGTAGTCCATGGCGTGGTTGTCGTGGTGGGCGCGGGAACTGCACACCGTGTCGGGATAGGTGCGCCCCTGCATGAAGTCGTCGAAGGTGAGAGTCACCGGCCCCTGGACGAAACGGCTTTCGCGGATGCCGAGGATCGAGGCGAGGGTGCAGTAGTGGCTGGCGGGGGTGTGCTGCCGCCAGTTCCAGATGCGCTCGCGGCCCTCGAAGTGGGCGCGGGAGAAGTCGATGGTGTCGGTGGGATCGACCCAGCCCGCGTCGAAGTTGTGGTGGCGGAGAGTGTCGCCGGCCATGAGGGCGGGGGTGTAGCTGTAGGGCTGGGGGAAGCCGTCGCCCACCCGGCCCAGGGTCATGGGGGCGCCGGCGGCGGTGGCGAGGTCGCCGTCCCCGGTGCCGTCGATGGCGATCTGGCAGGGGAAGGCGTGGTAGCCGTCCTCGGCGGCGGTGAGCACCCCGACCACCCGGTCGTTCTCGCGCACCACGCCGAAGACGAAATGCCCGGCGCGGACGGTCAGCCCGGTCTGGCTCTGCATGGCCCGGGACATCACTTCGGCGCGGCCGACGGGATGGTAGCCGGTCACTTTTCCCTCTCTGGCCCCCTGGCCGGCGATGCCCTCGTCCAGACGGTCCTGCATGCCGCCTTTGAGGCCGTGGTAGTAGGAGTGGATGCGCCCGGCGCTGCCGATGCCGCCGGGGATGGGGGCGGGATCGACCACGGTGACCGACAGTCCCTCCTCGGCGGCGGCCAGGGCGGCGAAGGCGCCGCCGGTGCCGTAGCCGGCCACCACCACATCGCTCGGCTCATGTTTCCGGGCCGGGGCGGCGGGCAGTTCGCAGGGGGAAAGGTCCTGCTCGGAGGCGGCAATCAGCTCGCAGGTGAAGACGGTTTCGCCCGTGCCGTCCCCGGTCCGGGGCAGGGGGGCGGCGGGAGTCAGGACCAGGGCGGCGATCCCGGCGGCGGCCGCCGCCGGGTTTTCCGGCGCGGCCCAGATGCCGGCCTTGGCCAGACCGGGCAGTTCGGGGACCATAACGGCGCGCTCGATCCCCGGCGCCACGTCCACCAGATTCGCCGCCGCGAACTCGGGGGCGTTGGCGCGGAGCCAGGCGAACAGGTCGCCGGCCAGGGTCAGGGACCGGGCCAGAATCTCGGCCTCGCTGTCGGCGGCGGCGGTTTTCATGGCGAAGGCGAGGACGGCTTCGCCGGGCCAGGCGGCGGGTTGCGCCGCCAGCCAGTCGCAGCCCAGACTATGGTAGTCGGGGGCCTGCCATTCCCGCCCCTCGGCAGGCAGCGAAACCCCGGCGACGTAGAGTCGCCGGACCACGCGCCCGGCCACATGCAGGGGCTGGTTGGCCAGATTGCGGGCAAAGCCGCGCTGGGCCGTGGCATCGATCACCAGCCTGGCGCGGACGAGCTGCCGCCCGCTTTTGCCGACCACCTCGACGCCGTCGAGCAGGCCGTCGGCCCCGGCCACGGCCCGGGTGGGCATGACGCGGACGAAGGCGGCGATGCCCGCCTCGGCCATCACCTGGTCGAAGGCGATGGTGGTCAACACCACGTCGGCGGCCCCGCCGGCCGGCATGCCCTTGCCCTCGGCCAGGGCGCGGGCGCGCTCGAAGCAGGGACCGGACGGCAAATCCGTCCGCCACCAGGCCGAGGTTTCGGTTCCCAGGGTCGGCCCCGATTCGAGCAGGCAGGTTCGCCAGCCCCGGGCGGCGCAGGCCTGCGCCGCCGCCAAGCCGGCCCAGGTCGCCCCGAGAACCACCACGTCACCGGACCAGAGAACCGTCGCTTGGCGCGGAGCCAGAAGGATGCTGGACATTGCGGAAATCTCCGTTGCGGAGGGATTGAGTGGGCGGAATTCGCGCGAGCGCGCGATTGCGTGGTACGTTGGCATCTCGTCGGCAATTGGCAAGCCTTGCCGCCGGAATCGGAGACGTGCCGTGAGTCTTCTGCGCCTGTTTGTGGCCCTCGATTTTCCCGCCGACATGCGAAAAACGCTCGCGCGGGCGGGCCGCAACTGTTCCCCGGTCCTTCCCGGGGTCCGCTGGACCCGGTCGGAAACCCTGCATCTGACTTTGAAATTCCTCGGCGGCACGGGGGCGGAGCGCGTGCCCGAAGTGGCGGGGGCGCTCCGCGCGGTCCTGGCCTCCCGGCCCGCCGGGAGTTTCGTCCTGGCGGGGCTCGGGGTGTTTCCGAATGTCCACCGCCCGAGCGTGGTCTGGGCGGGGATCACCACCGGGGCCGACTGGGTGGCGGAACTGGCCGCCGCCGTGGACCGCGCGCTGGTGCCGCTGGGTTTTCCCCCCGAAACGCGCCCCTTCCAACCCCACGTCACTCTGGGCCGGGTCCGCCCGGCCACCCGCTGGCCCGCCGAGGCGGCGAAACGGCTGTTCGCTGATGCGGCGGCACGGGGGTTCGGCGAGGTGGCGGCGAACACGGTGGTCCTCTACGCCAGCACTCTGGCGCGGGACGGGGCGATCCACGAACCGCAGGCCCGCCTGCCGCTGCGCCGGGACTGAGGTCCGGTATGGCATGGGGCCATTGCCGGAGAGGGCGGGATCAGAGGTGGATGGTGAGGCCGGTGCGGGCCAGGTCGCAGCGGAGGTTGGCGCCGAGTTCGGCGATGAGGGCGCGGGCTTCCTGCTGCATGCGGTCGAGCCCGTCGTCGGTGCGGTCCTGGTTGAGATGCCAGATGACCAGATGCTTCACTTCCGCCTCGATGGCCAGTCTGACGGTGTCCTCGAAGACGTTGTGGCCCCAGCCCCGCGAGAAGGCCTCGTATTCTTCGCGCAGGTATTCGCCGTCGTGGAACAGCACATCGACCCCGCGGATGAATTCGATGAAATCGTCGTAGTCGGGCGCGCCGGGATGGGGGAAACGGGGTTCGTTGTCGGGGAAGAAGGCCACTCGCTTGTCGCCCTCGATCATGAGGAAGCCGATGCCGCCGTTGGGGTGGGACATGGGGAAGCAGCGGACTTCGATACCCGCCATCTCGAAGCGGCTGGGACAGTCGTACTCGAAATGAAGGGAGGCGCCGACATCTTCGAGGTGGACCGGGAAAAAGGGCGCGCGCATGGCCTGGCCGAGCAGGTCCTCGACCGATTCCTGGGCCGACACCCAGCCCCGGATGTCCATGCTGCAGTCGAAGCGGTAGAGGGGTTTGAAGAAGGGGAAGCCGAGCTGGTGGTCCCAGTGGGCGTGGGTGAGGAGCATGTGGAAATGGTGGAAGCCCTCGAGCAGAAGTTGCTTGCCCAGGGCGCGGATGCCGGTCCCGGCGTCGAGGATAATCACTTCGTTGGTGCGGGTGCGGACCTCGAGGCAGGTCGTGTCCCCGCCATAGACGAGGTACTCCGGTCCGGAGACCGGAGTCGAGCCGCGAGCGCCCCAGACGGTGAGTTTCATCAAAAATCCTTTCGCCGCACCAATCCTATTACCATGTCATCGAATAGGCCCGCTGGCAACAGGATTCCGTCGGCATTCCGTTCGACGGGGACAATTTCCCCCCGGTCAAGGCTGAAGGCGCGAATCTGGGTCCATTCGCCCGCGCGGATGCGCAGGCCGGCGGGGGTCTGCCCGGGGGTGCGCAGCCAGCAGGGACGGGCTTCACCGCCGTAGTTGCGGATGCCGCCGGCGACGTTGCGCAGATAGACCAGGGCCTGGCTGCCGTCGGCGGCGACCAGGGAGGCGATCTGCCAGCCTTCGGCGGGAGCGAAAAACTCGGCTTCCAGCCCGTCCGGAACCTTCGGATCGGCACCGTCGAGGCGGACGGTGTAGCCTGCGGCGGCGGCGGCGGGACGGACATCGAAGTCGATGCCGCGGGCGAGGAGGTTGCCGGCGAGTTCGCAGGCGCTGTTGTTGGCCTTGGCGTTGTCGGGCATGACGACGACCACGCGGGGGGTGCGGCGTTTCAGCCCGGCGAGGTCGATGCCGAGGGCTGCGAGGGCGGGGCGGACCTTGCCGAACTCGGCCATTTCGGCCCCGCAGTCGGCCGTCCACATGAACGAGCCGTTGGCCCCGCAGGCCAGGGAGAGCCAGATTTGGTCGCGGATGCCGCGCATCGAGAACTCGTTGGGGACTTTCGGGACGTCGGGCTGCCAGCGGTTCTGGTTGATGCCGCCCTCGCCGGTGGCGAAGGGGAAGCCGGCGGCGGCGGCCCATTTGCTGCGGGCGAAAACCACGGTGCCGTGGTCGGCGCGCTCCATGCCGTTGTTGTAGGGGTGGTAGCTGAACTGGTGGATGGAGGAGTCCCGCCAGCGCCAGGGCTCGGGCCAGTAATGGGGGCCGGGATTGCCCAGGATCGGGGTGCGGGGATCGATGGTGCGGATGTGCGCGGCGATCTCGCGGCACCAGGACATGGGCGGGTTGACCATCTCGTTCTCGAACTCGTAGCGGAGCACCGCCTCGTGCCCGGCCAGGACGGGGATCAGCTCGTCGAGATACTCCTTCTGGCAGCGGATGGCGTCGGCGTCGAGATAGCGGGCGGCGGGGGTTTCGAGGATATCCTTCCGCACCAGGAAGCGGGCGCGGTGGGGCGGCAGGGCGGCCAGTTCTTCGGCGGTGTAGTGGGGCAGGCAGATTTTCTCGACGATGTCGCGGTTCACGTAGGGGGGCTTGTTGTAGTCCTCGTGCAGGGCCACGCTGAAGCGCAGGCCGCGCTCGAACCCCAGGTCGAAGAGGTGGAGGGTGGCCTGGAGCTGGACGGGATCGACCCGCCCCACGATGTCCATGTTGCGCAGCATCAGACGGAGGGCGGTGACGCCGTTCTCGCGGCAGAGATCGAGGTAGGTGCACACCTTCTCCTCGACGTCCGCCGGCCAGGGGAAGCCGTGGGGATAGGGAACGGGGTTGCAGGGGAAGAGATCGAGCGAACGGCCGATCTTGTCGTCGGCGCCGGGCCGGCCCGAGGGCCAGTTGGCGTAGAAGCCGCCGAGGGGCAGGAACAGCTCGCCGTTGACCGTGATGTAGCCGGTGGGGGTGTAGCCGATGGCGGTCTGCCGGTGGCCGACGGTCCGCACCACGCAGCTTCCGGTGATGTTGTTCTCGTCGGTGAACCCGACGGTGTGGGCGACGAGGGGCTGGTCGGAGCAGGTGACGGCGAGGACGTTGTCCGTCCATTCGACGCGCCCGCCGTTGGCGATGGTGACTCTCGGGGCGCCGGTCACGACGGGCAGATTGTTGCCGAAGCGGTCGGCCCCGGCCACCCGGATGCGGACTTGGCGGTTGCCTTTGGTGGGGACGAAGCGGCGTTCGGGTTCGAGAACATAGTGGTCGAGGGCGGCGGGGCGCACCTCGACGGCACCGGTTTCGAGCGGGGACGCGGGGCGGCCCAGGTCGTCGGCCGGACCGAAGGTCCAGGCCAGCGGGCGGGCCTGCTCCCCGGCGGGGAGGACGACGCCGGCGTGGTCGGCGGCGCGGGCCGCGAGCCGGCCGCCGCCGTCGCGCAGTTCGGCGGCGAAGATGGGCGCCCCGCCAGCGAGGACCGGGCGGAAGGCGAGCGTCTCGCCGGCGACGGCAACCGCAGGCATGGTCAGGTCGTAGCGCCGCACGGCCTCGCGCCCGGCCACGTCCGCGCGGGTGAACACGGGACCGGCCTCGACCGTGGGGTCGGGCAGTTCGAGGCGCACCCAGTCGATCTGGACGGTGGTGTCGGGGCGTTTGTTGGTGGGGTCGATGCGGAAGGCGCGCATGATGCGCCCGTCCCAGAAGCCGGGGAAAATCTTGGGCAGGTCGAATTCGAGAATCTGGAACTCGCTTCCCCGCACGGTGAAATTATGGGGTTGGTACTGGCCCTTTTCGTCGGTGAAGAAGAGGCTCCATTCGGCGGTGGGGCAGCTTTGGCGGACGCGCAGGCGCAGGCGGGTGTAGCGGGCGGAGTCGATGCGCTCGCCGGGCTGGTCGCCGGGTTCGCCGAACATGACGCCCCAGATGCAGTAGGGGTCGGGCCCGGTGACGGGGATGGTGAGGATGCCGTCCTCGACGGTGATGGTGCCGTAGTGCTGGGGGCCGTCGCCCCAGGAGCGGATGCCGCTCTGGCTGCCGTCGGCGAAATCCCAGGCATGGCCGTGGGTGGCGGTGGCGTAGTCGTCGCCGCCGATGGGCTGGGCGGGCAGCAGCGGGCTGGGGTCGATGCCTCCCTCCTCGGACCAGTAGACGGCAAGCTGACGCGCCGCCGTCCATTCCCCCGGCACGGGGACCAGCAGGCGCTCGCCCGCGCGGAACACGGGCAGAGCCGCGGCGGGCACCGCCGCATCGACCACGCGCAGGGGCGCGCCCGCCGGGGCGGCCGACACGAACTCGACCACCGCGTTCTGCCGGGCGACGGCGGAACGCGCCTCGATCACCTGCCGGTGGCTCGCCCCCTCGATCTGCCAGGGGTGCAGAACCGGGGCGGCGCAGGCGGCGGCGGACAGGGCGAGCACGGGTAGAAACGAATAGGCTTGCACGGGATACTCCTCCATTTCTCGCGGTTTATGCCCGGAAGAACTTGATATCGTCGTGGCGGACCGTGAATTTCCGGATCATGACTTCGCTCCGCAGGTTCCGCTACTGCCCGGCGGCGAGCCGGTACCGGTACATATCGTACCCCACTTTGCGGACGGCGGCAATGGTTTCCGGATAGGGCGTGTCCACCAGGTCCACGAAACCGATCTGGTAGTTCTCGCCGTCGAGGGCGCGCCCGGTGGCGGGCTGGTCCATGTATTTGAACCAATGGCAGCCGACGAACTGGGGGTGGCGGAGGACGCCGCGCACGTAGCTCTCGTAGCGGGCGGCGCGCTCGTTCTGGTCCCTGGTCGGGCGCAGGCCGGTGTGGAACAGGCCCCGGTCCAGGGCCCCGAAATGGAATTCGCCGATGATGAGGGGCACGTCCTGGCCGCCGGGGAAACGGAAGTTCGACACGTCGTCGCGGTAGAGATTGTAGCTGACCACGTCGCAGAACTGGGCGGAGACCTTGGCGACCACGTCGTTCACCCAGGCGAAGCGGCAGCCGAGGTAGAGATGGTTGGGGGCGGCGGCCTTGACCGCGTCGCGGATGGTGCGGAAATAGGTCTCCGCCGTTTTCCGGTAGAAGGCGACGAGGTCCTCGCGGGCGCGGTCGCGGTCGGGCGGGGTGGTGCTGGCGAGGAGGGTGTTCCAGGAAACATGCTCCGTGCTCCAGGCTTCGTTGAGCCGGGCGATGTCGCCGTATTTCGCCTTGAGGTCGGCGAGGAAGACCAGTTTGGCGGGCTGGTTGGCGGGCGAGGCCAGGGTGGCCTCGGCGAGGGAGGTCTCGTTGCCCCAGGACAGCTCGTTGTCCACGAAGAAGCCGATGCACCAG
>LVAZ01000309.1 GCA_001603055.1 Victivallales bacterium Lenti_02 | reverse complement strand
ATTCCCCTCACCGGCGTCAGCTCGAGCTGGAGCGGCAGCCTGATTTTCCACGCCGCCGCGCACGGGCTCGCGGTGGGCGATCCCGTCACCATCAGCGGCACCGGCAGCTACGACGGCAACTTCCGCGTGGCCACCGCCGCCTTCGACACCTTCCAGGTGGACATCCCCTACGTGGCCGAAGCCTTCGCCGCCGCCAACGTCAACGGGACGACCCCGCTCATCCGGATCACCGACAACGGCTCGGGCGTCGCCCGTTTCACTGCGCCGGGGCACGGTCTCGTGAGCGGCAACACGGCCACGGTCACCGGCGCGGGCACCTACAACCGCCAATACATCGTGACCGACTACGACGACAACAGCTTCCTCGCCGCGCCCCGCTACACCGGCCCCGCCGGGGGCTATGATCAGCATGTGTTCGCGCAGCTCAACGGAAACTCGATCTATAACGGCGGTTTTCCCGTCCTCATCGTGGTCGACATGGGCGACGGCGTGGCCAGCTTCGCCGCCGAGGGCCACGGCCTGGTGGTGGGCGACGTGGCCACGCTGACCGGCGCCGGATCATACAGCGGCTCCTACATCGTGACCGCCGCGCTTCCGGACGGCTTCCAGGCGATCCAGCGCTTCGTGGGCGGGCAGGAGTACCCGAACGTCAACGACCGCAGGCTGACCGCCGTGGCGAACGCCGGGGACGGCACCGCCCTCTTCACCGCGCCCGCGCACGGACTCTTCGTCGGCAGCGTGGCGACCATCGGCGGCACCGCGAACTACAACGGCACCTACGCCGTGATCTGGCGCGACACCGACACCTTCCGGGTGTCCTTCACCTCCACGGCCAACGCCCGCATCTCCAAACTCGTGGTCGAAGTCCGCGACACCGGCACGACCAACTTCGAGATTTCCGACCTCATCGACCCCACCATCCAGCATCCCCGCCAGAACCAGGAGGGCGGCGGCTGCGGCATCGCCGTCTACATCGACAACCCCATCAAGGGCCAGCAGGGCGTCTTCGACGAGTACGACGTCCGCATGCCCATGAGCGCGGTCCCCTACATCGCCGGCCCCCCCCAGCTCCCCATGCAGCTCCATCTGCCCTTCGTCCCCGAGACGGTCATCCAGGACCCCAGCAACATGCTGGCCGGCACCGGCGGGCACCAGGACCAGGCCACCGGCCCGCTGCCCGAGGCGGGGCGCGTCGCCCTCGGCCTCACCCCCGCCCAGGCGACCGACGCCGTCTTCCGTAGCCTTGACGGCAGCGGTGTCTTCAATGCCGCCACCGACGCCGTCTGGATCGACATCAACCACTCCGGCGCCTTCGAGGCCGGCGTCATCCCCAGCACCGACACCGGCGTCAACCAGGGCAACGACTTCTTCCTCGTCATCCAGCCCACCAAATACATGGATCCCGGCGACGACTTCACCCTCCAGGTCTACAACGTCTGGTACGGCGCCGACAAGCTCAGCACCACCCAGGGCAGCACCCACATCACCACCCGCTTCACCACCCACCGCATGCGCAACCAGGTGGTGACCAACGACGTGCTCACCGACGAGACCACTCCCGGCCTGCTCGCCCTGCCGGGCACCGGCCCCTTCCCCACCATCGGCATCAACTCCTTCGACCCCACCGGCGCCGGGCGGCTCCAGTCCCTGCGCGTCTACTTCAACCCCCAGGGCAACTACGACCCCAACCACCTCTTCGCCACCCTCTCCGGCAACGCGGCGGGCGGGCTCTCCCTGTGGAACATCGCCACCGCGGCCAACGTCCCCGTCCAGGCGGGCACCTGGCTGAGCGAGGCCGCCACCAGCCTCGTCTACCATGAGGTCACCGTGCCGCCCACGCCGCCGGCCGCCCTCAACCCCGGCACCGTCCTCAAATGGTTCCAGATCGCCGAGAGCGTCTGCTGGGCCGACAACGACCGGGACGGCAAATGGAGCGCCGGCGACGCCCTCTGGATCAACACCAACACCGGCATCGTCGCCGAATCCACCGTCCGCTACAACCACGGCGCCGACATCCCCCTCGTCGCCACCGCCGCCAACAACGGCAACTACGGCGTCGTCCTCCACCACTCCACCTCCGGCTTCGCCTACTACGACGCCAACAACAACAACCTCTTCGAGGTGAACGAGGACATCTATTTCCTCGGTCCCGGGCGCAACACCCTGGGCTGGTACACCGATCTCGTCCTCGCCCCCCAGGTCGCCATCCCCGCCAACGACACCGGCGCCAACGCGGGCAAGGACTTCGAGGTCCGTTTCCGCACCAACGCCAACCCCCCGATCTTCGGCACCCTGGGCTGGACCTTCAGCGTCCCCCACCAGTCCATCATCTACAACACCGGCCCCTCCTCGGCCAACCGCGACCTGACCACCACCACGGCCCGGCTCTCGGTCGTGCCCAGCACCATCAGCAACTTCACCGCCACCCGCGGGGCCGGGCGCGTCACCCTCGCCTGGGACCTCCCCGCCGCCACCTTCCAGAGCGTCATCATCGTCCGCACCCCGACCGCCGCCCCCGGCGTGAACGAAGTGCCCCTGTTCGGCGTCCCCTACGCCGTCGGCCAGCCCCTCGGCAACGGCACCGTGGTCTACATGGGCAACGGCACCAGCTTTGTCGACAACGGCGTCGTCAACGGCACTCCCTACTACTACTGGGCCTTCGCCGGCGACCGCTCGCCCACCGGGCGCGGTCCCGAGGACATGGTCCAGGCCACGCCCTGGCCCGTCACCCCCACCGAGGACTCGACCCCTCCCGGCATTGTCACCAATCTGGTCGCCGTCCCCGGCGACAATCAGGTGGACTTCGCCTGGAACGACCCGCTTGATCTCGACCTCGCCGACGTGATCGTCGTGCGCAGCAGCACCGACTACCCGGTCATCCGTCCCGCCAACGAGACCGCCTACGCGGTCGGCGCCAATCTGGGCGACGGCGTGGTGGTCGGCATCGTCGCCCCCGGCGCGCAGACCTTCCGCGACGACGGCGACCCCGGCGCGGGCGTCCCCGCCCCGGCCAACGGCACCACCTACTACTACGCCTTCTACACCAACGACTTCTTCCTGAACTACTCGGCCCCCGCCTTCATCAACTGCATGCCCTCCGACGGCAGCGCCGCCGCGCCCCGCTCGGTCACCAGCTTCAACCTCAGCGTGGTCATCGACGCCTTCGGCAACCACGACGTGAACCTCGCCTGGAACTGGCCCGTCCCGGTCGGCACCCCCGAAACCGGGCTGATCATCGTCCGCCATTTCGGCAGCCCCATCACCGGCGTCCCGAGCAACGGCCGTCTCTACCGGCTCGGCGATCTGCTCGGCACCGGCGAGACCGGCACCGTCGTCGCCATCGTCAACGGCACCGCCGCCGTGACCCACACCGACCAGGACGTCCTGGGCGGCGGCACCTACTACTACGCCGCCTTCACCTTCAACCCCACCCTGGCCTACTCCGCCGGCGCCTACTCCAGCCAGGTGGTCAGCAGCGCCGTCGTCACCTATCAGGACCTCACCGCCGCCGGCCAGACCATCGAGTTCAACAGCGACCCGACCCCGGTCATCGGCATCAACATGTACGACAACGGCCAGGGGGCCGTCCTCAGCGCCGTCACCGTCCAGTTCAACCGCCTCGGCAACAACAGCATCTTCGATCTGGCCGACATCGACGGCAACAGCACCGCCAGCGGCGTGGCCCTCTACCGCGACACCAACGGCAACGGCGTCTTCAACCCCGGCGTCGACCAGCTCGTGCCCTTCACCGTCGGCAGCGGCTGGAGCCGCGGCCGTCCCGCCGTCTACGACCGGAAAATGGACACCGCGATCCTCGGCACCACCAACTGGCAGGCCGTGGACGGCGTCCCCGGCATCCAGACCGGCATCTACTACGCCGACACCAACAACAACGGGCAAAGGGACCCCGGCGAGCCCATCTGGCGCGGGGCCGAGACCTACACCGACCTCGGCGCCGTGGTCCTCAGCGGTCCCCCCCCCGCCGACGGCACCGCCGGCATCCAGACCGGCCTCTTCTACTATGATCTGGACGGCAGCAACAGCTACACCGACGGCGAGAGCCTCTGGCGCGACGAGAGCTGGCCGCGCATGCTGACCATGAACCTCGTCTCCGGCCTCGACGTGCCCGACACCGACCCCGGCAGCCGGCCCGACCTCTTCGTCGTCGTCCGCACCTCGCGCACGATCCGCTACGGCACCCAGGTCCAGTTCGCCATCCCCGGCACCTTCGGCCTCACCTTCTTCGGCGAGGAGGCCGGCGTCGCGGGCCTCACCACCAACGCCATCTCCTGCCGCATCCCCGCCACCCTGGTCAATCTGGTCGCCGGCGGCCAGACCATCCCGGTCTCCAGCCCCAGCACCCCGGTCATCGCCATGGACCTCGCCGATCCCGCGCAGACGGTCGACAGCCTCCTGCTCGACCTCCTCAACGTCGGCGGCGACTTCGACATCACCCCCTCGGACTTCATCAACTACCAGAGCATCGACCAGATCGGCCCCATCTCCTTCTGGCGCGACGTGCGGCCCATCGCCCCCTCCTGGCTCGGCGGCGTCATCACCGCCACCGCCGCCGACGGCGGGCGCACCTCCGTCCGCGTGGCCGGCACCGACTTCGCCGCCCTCGGGGTCCGGGTGGGCGACACCATCCGCCGCGTCCAGGGCGCCGTCACCACCACGGCGGCCGTCACCGCCCTGCAAAGCTCCCTCGCCGCCAACGACACCCTCGTCTTCATGGGCGGCCTCACCGGCGTCGGCGGCGACCATTCCCTCGATCCCGGCGACCAGTTCACGGTCGAGACCCGCTTCCTCGTCGCCTCCTCGCCGGTCATCAACGTGGCCGACGCCAGCCACTATCCCACGACCGGCATCCTGCTCCTCGGCCGCGAGCTCATCGCCTACGACGGGAAGGACGCCAACAACAACCTGCTCGGCGTCGTCCGCGGCGTCCAGGGCACGGCTTCCGCCATCGCCCCCCATCCCGTCGGCGAAGCCCTGCGGGTGATCGGCCTGGGTGCCGACCTGGCCGCCGACCTCACTGCGGCCGCCACCACCGTCCAGCTCGGAGCCGGGCAGGGCGCCCGGTTCCCCGACCCGGACAACGGCTACACCGCCTACGTCCGCATCGGCAACGAGATTATCGGTTACCGCAAGCGCACCGGCGACCAGCTCCTGCAGTGCCTCCGCGGCACCCGCGGCAGCGATCCCATCCCCCACATCGCGGGCATGCAGGTCAGCGACGCGACCGTTCTCGCCCTGGCGGCGGACATCGGCGCCGGCGGCAGCGTGATCGACCTCGTCCACCGCCCCTTCGCTCCCGCCGCCGAGACGGGAATCGGCCATGTCACCGTCGGGCTCGAAGTCATCTCCTACACCGGCGTCGTCCGGCAGGCCAACGGCTGGCAGCTCATCGGCTGCGTCCGCGGCGCCTCCGGAACCACCGCCGCCGCGCACGCGGCGGGCGACGCCGTCGTCCAGGGCCGTCCCGGCACCTTCGACCTCGGCACCGACTCCCTCGTCTCCCTGGCCAGCCTCCCCGCCAGCGGCATGTCCATCCCCCTCAACATCCGCAACCAGCGCCTCAGTCCCATGATCGACGGGATCATGGACTTCTTCGTCACCGTCAACACCAGCGCCAGCGCCAGCCACAACGACGACTTCCAGGTCCGTCTGGCCGGCGGCGCGCTCGACTTCTCGGTGCCCGCCGCCAGCGACAGTTGGCGCGGCATCACCAGCACCACCCTCCGGGTCGACGCCCAGGACACCACGCCCCCGGTCATCACCCAGGTGCGCACCCTCGACCTCAACCGCAACGGCATGCTCGACCATGTCCTGGTCACCTTCAGCGAACCCATCCGCGACGCCTCCCTCACCGGCTACATCAGCGAGGCCATCGCCTTCCTGACCGACCGCTGGACCATCCAGGGATACACCGGCGTCGGCATCGACCCCAACGGCACCACCGGCATGGTCGACGTCGAGAACGACAACCGCCTCGTCCTCTTCTTCGACGAGCGGGCCATCAACATTCCCGGCGGCTGGTTCGGCGACACCGGCGCCCTCGTCGGGCTCGGCACCGCCGGCTCGACCCTCGCCGACCTGAACGGCAACCTCCTCAACGGCGGCGCGCCCTACATCGCCGGCACGCTGGTTCCCCTCACGGTCGACGGCGCCGCCCCGGTCCTGATCGACGCCTTCAGCGACCGCCCCCTCACCGCAGGCGGGGAAATCGCCGCCGGCACCGTCTTCACCCTCCGCTTCAGCGAGCCCGTCACCAGCCTCGACACGCTCCGCATCCGGACCACCGACTTCCGCTCCTCCATCGACGGCTTCGCGGCTCTGGCGAACGGCTTCGCCGGGGTGGACTGGGCCGACGTCACGGCCGGCATCAACCCGAACGGGCGCGTGACCCTGACCTTCAATCAGGAATCCACCTCCGGCGGGCAATGGGCCGAGGACGCCACCCTCAACCTCGATCCCGCCACCATCAGCGAGGGCGACATCGTCGACCTGGTCGGCTTCAACGCCCTTCCCGCCCCGGCCCCCGTCCCCATCCGCGGCCTCGGCAGCGTCGTGGTGGTCAGCGCCGAAACCGGCGACGCCAACAACAACGGGCGCATCGACTTCATCCGCATCACCTTCGACCGCCCGGTCAACGACAGCACCCTGGCCGGCTATCCCGGCGTGGACGGCAAAATCGCCGTCGCCGCCAGCGGCAACCACTTCCAGGTCCTCGGCCGCAGCCAGGTCATGATCGACCTCAACGGCCCCTTCGACAACGACCTCCCCAACAACAACGTCCTCTATCTGGTCTTCGGCGAGGGCGGCGCCCCCGACACCGGCGAGACCCCCAACCTCATCATCGCCGGCACCACCCTCCGCTCCCTCGACGGCGAATACACCCGCGACTACAACGCCCCCACCACCGACGGCGCCCCCCCGGTCATGATCGACGTGGTCACCTACGACCGGAACGACAACGGCGCCGTGGACATGGCCGTCGTCGTCTTCTCCGAGCCGGTGGACGACGCCACCGTCGCCCCCGCCGACTTCACCATCGGCGGCATGCCGGTCGACACCGTCCTCACCGGGCTGGCCGCTCTCGCCCCCGCCTTCCCCGACGCGGCCGACGACGAAGTCCTCGTCCTCCAGATCACCGTCCCCGCCAACGAAGTCCTCGGCACCGAGTTCAAAACCGTCGCCTACACCAACGACAACGACGGCACCGACCTCGCCGACCTGCTCGGCAACAAGGCCGCCAGCGACGGCAACGGCGGCCGCTGGGGCAACCAGCTCGACGCGGCCCGCCCCACCATCCAGAGCGCCCGCACCCTCACCGACTCGAGCATCCAGGTCGTCTTCAGCGAGAACGTCCTCGGCGTCACCACCGCCACGCTCCGCACCAACGGCAACGCGCTCGCCTTCGGCAACCTCGTCCAGACCGGCGCCCGCACCTACGTCTGGAGCGATCCGGCCGGCGGCGCCCGCTGGAACACCGACGCCACCGGCGCCGGGCCCGGCGACATCGACGACAGCGACGGCTACCGCTCGACCGACTCCCTGGGCACCGCCCGCAACATCACCCCGAACCTGAGCGTGCTCGCCGACGCCCTCTCCGACGCCTCGCTCAACACCAACCTCGTGATCTTGAACAATCCCATGACCACCGACGGGGTGGTCCCCGTGCTGGTCGCCGTCACCACCCTCGACGCCCTGCCGGCCACTCCGGACGGCCGCGTGGACAGCGCTCTCCTCGTCTTCTCCGAGCCGATCAGCGAAGCCACCCTCGCGGCGGGCAACTTCCGCATCGGCGGCGTGGTCGGCACCACCCTCGATTTCGGAGCCGTCGCCAACGACCAGGCCTTCACCGTCCGCCACGGCGGCGTGGACGGCACCGAACTCAAGGCGCTGCGCTACACGGCCGGCACCGCCGCCGACATGAACGGCAACCCGCTCGCCGGCGGCGACGACCTCGGCCTCACCAGGACCGACGCGGCCAAGCCCGTCGTCCTTGCGGCCGCCACCCGGTCCGACCGCTCCGTCGAGCTGCGCTTCAGCGAGCCCGTCGCCGCGCCGGCCGCCGCCGCTCTCACGGCGAATGGCGGCGCCATCACCTTCGCCACCGTCGACGCCAGCGCCAATCCCCTCGTCCTCTGGAGCGGCGCCAGCGACGCCTGGAACACCGACGCCACCGGCGCCAGCGCCGGAACCGGCACCGACGCCGCCGGCGTCAACCGGGCCGCGATTCCCAACATCCAGATCGCCGCCGACGCCATCCTGGACCAGGCGGCTGCTCCCAACGGCATCGCCGCCCTCGCCAGCGCCGCCACCGTGGACGGCGCGCCGCCCGTGGTGACCAAGCTCCACTCCACCGTCCCCGCCGGCAGCACCTTCACCTTCGGCCAACTGGTTCCCGTGCAGGTGAGCTTCTCCGAGCGGGTCGCCGTGACCGGCGGCACCCCGACCCTCACCATCCAGGTCTCCAGCGTCACCCAGCGTGTTCTCAGCTACCAGTCGGGCAACGGCACCCGGACCCTCCTGTTCAACTACGTCGTCGCCGCCGGCGACAACCGCCGCGATCCCGACTTCCTCGACTGCCCCGGCACCAACTCCCTGGCTCTGGGCAGCAGCAGCATCACCGACACCGCCCCGACTCCCAACCTGGCCGTGCTGACTCTGCCCGCCCCGGGTGCCGAATACGTCGGCGACTATGGACCCCTCTACGGGCACAAAATCCAGATCGACACCGTCCCCCCCGCCATCCTCGCCGTCCAGACGATGGACCACGATACCATCCGGGTCACCTTCTCCGAGCTGATCCTCAACGACACGGACCAGATTCAGGCCGCGCTCGCCTCCCTGGGCATCAGCGACGGCGGCGCGCCGGAGGCGGTCCTGACCTTCGACGCGGCCAGTCTCGACGCGGACAACACTGTCCTCACCAACACCGCCGCCAGCTTCAGCGTGGTCTACCTCCACATGACCAACCCCGCCAAGCGCTGGAACACCGACGCCACCGGCACCTCCGCCGGAGCCGGCACCGACGGCGACGGAGTGGCGAGGACCGCCATTCCGAAGCTGGTCGCCGCGGCCGACGTCCTCGAAGACATGGTCGGCAACAAGATGGCCGGCGTCACCTTCACCGGCACCACCGACGGCGCCCCGCCCGTCGTCCTCGCCGGTTCCTACCGGAACAGCGCCGACGTGGACAACGCCCGCGTCAGCAGCCTCCAGGTCCGCTTCTCCGAACCGGTCGACCTCGCCTCCCTGGCCGGCTGGACCCTGGATCCCAACGACCTCCCGCTCCACACCACCTTCGGCCCCGTCACCCGTCCGGACGGCAGGACCGTCGTCATCGCCGTCACCGCCACCGGCACCGCCACCGGCGTCAACACCGGCGGCACCGAGCCTACCCTCGACTACGACGGCACCGGCAGCGTCCGGGACCGCAGCCCGGCCCTCAACGCCCTCGCCGCCTTCGCCGCTCCCCTCGACCTGGACGACCGGGCCGGTCCCGTCCTCCTGGCCGCCGAGCTGGCCACCCCCTCCATCGCCCGCCTGACCTTCTCCGAGGAGCTTGACGGCGCCACGGTCGACGCTCTTGGTGGCAGCGACTTCGCCCACAGCACCTCCGCCGTGACGGCGGCGGCCGATCTGAACGCCTGGCTCAACGCCCGCGTCACCCTCGCTCCCCCCCTGGCCCTCGCCGATGTCACCACCATCCGCTTCGCGGCAGACGTGGCGAACATCACCGACGCGGGCGGCAACCTCCGCATCCATGTCGCCGACGTGAATCTGGACGCCTACAGCAACTGGGTCAACATCACCGGCCCCGCCACCGACGTCATGCACCGCGGCAACGTCGCGATCGACGTTCCCGGCCTCGTCGATGTGGGCAATGCCGCCCCCGAGGACGACCTCGACAACTGGAACCTCTACCTCGTCCAGGGCCACGGCGCCGAACGCAAGCCCATCGCCGACGCCACCAGCCACCTGCTGACCGGTCCGGTGGCCGCGCCCCTGGCCCCCGAAGCGTCGCTCGGCGACTTCACTCCCGACACCCATGCCGCAGATGGCGTGTACGAGTACACTCTGGTCCTTGAAGTCGTCTACAACGGGTCCGCTCCGTTCTACGTGTACCGGGAAATCTTCATCGCCAAGGATGTCGCCGAGATCGGCGAGGTCCGCGACGGCCCGGGCGAGGACATCGACTTCCAGCAGAACAGCACCCAGCTCGTCGGCAACTGGTCCGGCATCACCGTCCCCGGTGTGCCCACCGCCCGCTACGAGGTGTCCTACAACACCGACAAGGACAATGCGCCCGCCGATCCCGCCGAGTGGATCGCCGCCGGCCCCGTGGGCACCAGCACCTACACCATCGGCGGCCTGGGCCTGGCCGACGGCGCCACCTACTACTACTGGGTCCGCGCCCGCGACGACAGCGACAACATCATCGCCGTGAAGGGCTCCGACGGCGTCACCGTCGACCTCACCGCCCCGGCGGGGACCGTCGTCCGCAACGACGCCGCCCTGTGGCAGGTCCAGAATGTCGCCTTCGGCGCCAACTGGGACGCCTTCGTCGATCCGGGCTCGGTCGACGAGGACCCCGATCCCGACCCGATCACCGGCAGCGGCGTCGCCTCCTACCAGATGGCCGTCCACCGGATGGACGGGGCCGTCGCGGACCCGCTCACCGACCCGCAGGTCAGCGTCGGCGGCTTCGTGAACGTGGGCAATGTGCTCGCCGCCGAACTGAGCGTCGCGGCCGGCACCCTGAACACCCTGGTTCACGGCGGCACCTACTACGCCGCCGTCCGCGCCGTGGACGCCGTCGGCAACGCCGGCGACCCCGTCTACGCCGCGACCACCGTCACCGTGGACCTCTTCGCCCCGGTGCCCACCATCGTTCCGGACGGGGAGGGCGGCACGGAGCCCGCCATCTACCTCGAACTGTCCAACCTGACCAACCTGCGCGCCTACTGGCAGCCCTTCACCGACGACGTCAGCGGCCCCCCCGCCTATGATCTCACCTACCAGTACCGTGTGGTGAGCGGCGACGCCCCCACCGCGTGGGTTTCCGGCCGCAACCTGAACGTCGCCCGCACCGAGTTCGCCTCGGTCAAGCTGGCCGACGGCCGCCTCCTCGTCGCCGGCGGCTGGACCGGCACCCAGACCCTGGCCAGCGTCGAAATCTTCGACCCCGCCACCGGCGTCTGGACTCTGGCCGCGCCCATGAACACCGCCCGCAGGAACGCCTCCGCCGTCCTCCTGCCCGATGGCCGCGTCGTGGTCGGCGGCGGTGATGACCCCACTGACTGCCTGACCTCCATCGAGGTCTACACCCCCGCCACCAACTCCTGGTTCGCGGCGGGCAACCTCGGCCAGAAGCGCACCCAGGCCACCGCCGTCCTCGTGGACGAGTCGGTCTGGTTCATGGGCGGCCGCGCCGGCGCGAAGAGCGCGACCGATGACTTCCTCACCTCCATCGAGTCCTTCACTCCCGCCCCCGACGCGACGCCCGGCGTCGTGATCAACCTCACCAGCCTCTTCCCTGGCATGGCACTTTCCGCCGCCCGCTACGGGGCCCAGGCCGTGACCCTGGACGACGGGCGCATCCTCGTCATCGCCGGCGAAACCGGCACCAACACCGTCTCCGGCGCTGTGGACATGTACAATCCTGGAACTGGGGCCTGGACCGCCATGGCCCTCGGCACCGCCCGCGGCCAGTTCGCCGTCTGCCATCTGCCCGGCACCAACCAGGTGCTGGTCATGGGTGGCCGCGCCGGCACCACCGCCCTGAAATCCGTCGAGTCCTTCGGCGGCACGGGCTGGAGCTATCTCGCCGACATGAACACGGCCCGCTACGGCTCGGCCGCCGTCTGGATCGAGGGGGCCAGCCAGGTCCTCGTCGCCGGCGGCTACGGCACCGGCGGCAATGTCGCCTCCTGCGAAACCTACGATCCCGCCATCGGCACCTGGACCGCCGCCGCCGCCCTCACCGCGCCACGGGGACACCACGGCTTGGCCGCCTTCGATAACGGTCTTGTCCTCGCCTATGGCGGACTCCGGAACTACGCCTACAACCGCGCCTGCGAGTCCAGCCTCTATCCCTACGCGATCACCGGCTGG
>LVAZ01000308.1 GCA_001603055.1 Victivallales bacterium Lenti_02 | reverse complement strand
AGAGACAGCGCCAGAGCTGGGCGAAGCGGGTGGTGGGGATGGGGCGGGTTCCGGGCGGGGTCAGGTAGGCGCGCAGCTCGACCACATGGCCGCCGGAGAGATTGCGGTAGCTGGCACCCACCCGGGAGTACACGCCGAGCATGAGCTGGTCGCCGCCGTTCTTGGCGGCGACCCGGCGAGCCGCCTCGATGAGCCGGTCGCGCACCGCGATGGTGCGCTCGACCGGCGAGCCGTAGGGGAGCACGGCGGTCACGGCGGCGAAATCGGCCTCGACCGACATCATCGGCAGCATGCCGATGCGCTTGCTCTGCACGTAGCCCACGGTGAGCACCATCAGGGCGATGCCGACGGCCAGGACGATGTAGCGGTTGCGCAGGCAGATTTCGAGGAAGGGGCCGTAGAACTTGCGGACTGCCCAGAGGAAGCCGCGGCTGAAATTCTGCTGGGCGCGGTGGACCCAGCCGCCGACGGCGGTCCGGCTGCCGGGCGAGCCGTGCCCGAGGTGGGCGGGGAGCACGAACAGGCACTCGATCAGGGAGATCGAGAAGGTCGAGACCACCACCACCGGGATGAAGTACCAGATTTTGCCGATCACGCCGGGGAGGAACATGAGCGGCAGGAAGGCCACGATGTTGGTCAGCACGCTGAACACCACCGGCATGCCCACCTCGCGGGTGCCGTCCACGGCCGCGCGCAGGAAGGAGTCCCCCTTCTGCCGGTGCTCGTACACGTTCTCCCCCACCACGATGGCGTCGTCCACCACGATGCCCAGGGCGATGAGGAAGGCGAACATGGTCATGATGTTGATCGAGGCGCCGAAGAGGGGCATCAGCGCCAGGCCCCCGAGGAAGGAGATGGGAATGCCCATCATCACCCAGAAGGCCAGCTTCGCCTCGAGGAACAGCCCGAGCAGCACGATCACCAGGCTGAGGCCGATGAGGCCGTTCTTGGTCAGCAGCCGGAGGCGCTGCCGGTAGACGTCCGACTGGTCGTTGAACACCGCGAGGGAGAGCCCCTCGGGCAGTTCCGCGTTGAACTGCCTGGTCAGCCGGATGGCGGCGTCGGCCACGGCGACGGGGGTCTGCTTGCCGACCCGGTAGACCTCGATCATCACGGCGGGGCGGCCGTTCCAGGAGGCGAACTGGTCGGCGTCCTCGTCGAAGCCGTCGACGACTTCGGCGATGTCGCCGAGGCGGACGACGGTGCCGTCGGCGGTGGTGATGACGGGCAACTGGGCGAATTCCTCGCCGAAGTCGCGGCGCTCGCGCATGCGCAGGAGGATTTCGCCGCTCCTGGTCTTGATGCCGCCGCCGGGCAGTTCGAGGGCGAGCGCGCTCAGGCGGTCGGCCACGTCGCGCAGGGTGAGGCCGTACTTCTGGAGGACCGCGCGCGGCACCGAGACGGTGATTTCGAGGCTGCGGACGCCGCTCACCTCGACCTGGGTGATGCTCTCGTCCTGGAGCAACTGGTCCCGGATCAGCTCGGCCTGGGCGTGGAGAACCGTCTCGGACACATCGCCGGACAGCACCAGGTCCACCACGCCGCGCCGCCGGGCCACCAGCTCGACCGTCGGCTCTTCGGCTTCCTCCGGCAGGGTGGTGATGCGGTCGATCTGCTGCTGGATGTCCTGGTAGACCTTCTGGTTGTTGCCGCCCTCGAGCAGCTCGACCGTGATGGTGGCCCGCCCCTCGATGGCTTTCGAGGTGACTTCCTTGACGCCTTCGATGCCGCGGACGTTTTCCTCGACGACCAGGATGATGCCCCGCTCGACCTCCTCGGGACTGGCGCCGGGATAGGACACGCCGATGCTCACCGTGTCGAGGGCGAAGTCGGGGAAGACCTCCTTCTGGATGCGGTAAGCGGTGATGGCGCCGCCCACGAGCAGCACGATCATGAGCAGGTTCGCGGCGACCGGATTGCCGGCCATCCAGGCGATGGCGCCCCGCATGGGATTGGTGGTCGGGCTGGACATATGCATGGTCTCCAGAACGGGCCGTTTCTATTCCGCCTTTGGGGGCCGGGGGGCCGCCGCCGAATTCGGAGCCGCCGCGCCATGCGTCTCGCCCGGCAGGGCGAGCTTCATGCCGGGGACGGGCGAGGCGATGTCGCTGGTCACCAGCATCGCGCCCTCTTCGAGGCTGTCGCGCACCAGCACGGTGTCGGCGTCGCTCCATTCGATGGCGACCGGGACGACCTCGAGGCGGCCTTCGGCGTTGCGCAGCCAGACCTGCCTGCCGTCGCGCAGCGCCGAGCGGGGGACGACGAACACATCGGCCCGCTCCGGGCCTTCGATCTCGGCCTGCACGAAGGCCCCGAGCAGGAGGGGGAACGCTCCCGGTTCGAGGGGGTTCCGCACCTCCACCAGGAACCGGGCCTGGCGGCCCAGGTCCTCGATGGCGGGCAGACGGCGGACCACTTCCCCGGTCCATTCCCCGCTGCCGCTCAGGGAACCGGTGGGGCGGAGAGCCACCCTGGCGCCCGGTTCGCCGTCCCGGCGCACCCGAATCCACGGCACCCGGTCGAGCGGCACCGCCACCCGCACCCAGAAGACCTCCGCGTCCACCAGCGTGGCCAGTTGGGTCTGGGTGGTCACCTGGGCGCCCAGGCTGGCGGTCCGGTCCAGCACCACGGCGGCGAAGGGGACCCGGACCTCGGTGCGCCCGAGATCGAGCCGGGCCTGTTCGAGGGCCGCTTCGGCATCGCGCAGGGCGGCGCGGGCGGCCTCCACGCTGGTTTTCGCCGTCTTGATCTTCTGCTCCGCCACGGCGACTCCCGCCCGGGCGGAGGCCACGTCGGCCTCGGCCTTGCGCAGATGGGGCTGGCGGAGGGTCAGCTCCTTCTCGAGTTCGGTGGCGGTTTCCTTGTTTTCGAGCATCTCCCACTGGTAGCGGGCCACGCTTTGCTGGCCGAGTTCGAGCCGATGGTTGTATTCGGCGGTGACCAACTGGCTCTCGGCCTGGGTTTTCTCGCTCTCGGCCTGGAGGCGGGAAATCTCGGTCTGGGCGAGGGTGCTGCGGGCCCGGGCGACCTGGATGTCGGCCCGGCTGACGGCCAGTTCGTAGTCGGTGCGGTCGAGCGTCACCGCCACCTCGCCGGCCGCCAGGCAACCGCCGGGATCGAGGGCCGGATGCAGGGCGGTGACTTCGCCCGGCACGCGGGCGGCCAGGGCCAGTTGCCGGGCCGGCACCACCGTGCCCGTGGCCGCCACCGTCACCTGCCGCGAGGATTTCGCCAGGGGCGCCACGGCGACCATGGCCACCCGCTCCTGCGGGGGCCGCATCTGCCGGACCGGCGCCGTCGCCAGCAGCCGCCGGTGGCCCCAGACCGAAGCCAGCACGATCACGACCGCCAGGAACAGGCGGATGGCCCAGACCAGCCCCTTCGGCAGGACATGGATTTCACGGATGGGATGACTGGCAGTTTCGTTGCTCATTCGCGGTCTCCGGAATTCGTCGTCGCGGGGGCTGCATCCACAGACAGAACCTGGCCGCCGACCGCCCGGCAGAGATCGATGCGGTTGGCCAGCAGGTCGGCGCGGGCTCCCACCAGGGCGAGTTCCGCCTTGTGCTGGGAGGCCAGAGCCGTAAGGACGGGCAGATAGTCGCTCAGGCCGCTGCGGTAGCGGCGCTGGGTTTCCTCGAGGGTCTCGGTGGCCAGGCGCAATTCCTCGTCGAGGCGTTCGAGATAGGCGCGCCGCCACTGCTCGCGGGCCAGGGCGTCGCCCACCTCGTGGAGGGCCGCGAGGACGGTTTTGCGGTAGGCCAGAAAGCGTTCGTCGGCCAGGGCGGCGGCCTGTTCGCCCGCGGCCTTGCGGCGCCCCCCGTCGAGCAGGGGTGCCGCCAGACTGCCGGCCAGATTCAGCGCCCAGTTGTCGAACAGGTCCTCGAGGCGGTCCGCGCCGTAGCTGCCCGAGCCGGTCAGGTTCAGGGCGGGCAGCCGGGCGGCCTCGGCCTGGACGACGGTCCACTCCTGGGCGCGGAGGCGCAGCCAGGCGGCGCGGATGTCGGGGCGCTGTTCGAGCAGCCGGGCGGGGAGGCCGAGGGCCAGGGCCCCGGGCATGGCGGGCAGGTCGGCCGCCGCCGCCAGTTCGAGCGGGGCCTGGGGGGGCAGGCCCAGGAGCAGGCGGAGTTGCAACCCAAGGGCGGCCTGGCTCTCCCGCAGGGCGGGCAGGCTGCTGGCGAGGGCGGCGATCTGCTGGCGCTGCTGGAGCACGTCCACCGCGTTGGACAGCGCCTGGCGCTGCCGCACCTGCAAGAGTTCGAGCTGTTTCTGGCTGGTGGCGATCTGGTTCTCGACCACGGCGATCCGGGCCTGGGTGGCGCGGTGGCCGAGCCAGGTCCGGGCCAGGGTTCCCGAGAGGGCCAGGGCGGTGGCCTGGACATCCTGCCCGCTCGCCTCGGCCGCCAGTCCGGCGGCGCGCTCGCCCGCCCGGATGCGGCCCCAGAGGTCGATCTCGTAGGACATCGCCAGGCCGAGGCCAAAGCTCTTCGATTCGTCGTCCCGGACCCGGGTGGTGCCGGCGCTGGTGCTGCCGGTGGCCTGGAGTTTTCCGGCGGCGGCGGTCTGGACGGTCTGGGCTTCCGCCTGGCGCAGCCGCGCCCACGCCTGGGCCACGTCGAGATTGCCCGCGAAGGCCGTCGCCATCAGGCGGCTCAATTCCTCGCTGCCCAGCTCCTCCCACCAGCGCACCTCCGGCACCACGGCGGGCAGAGCCTCGGCGAAGTGTTCCGGCACGGTGTCCGCCGCCAGTTCGCGGTGGGTCGGTTGCAGACGCAGACTCGTGCAGGAAGCCGCAAACAGGGCCGCAAGGGACAGGATGCAGGGACGGAGCGCGGCGGCAGTCATCGTTTTTCCTCCCGGCGGCGGCGCAGCTCGCGCAGGCCCGCCAGCGCAAAGGTGTAGATCGTCTCGACCAGGGCGGGTCCGGCGGCGGCGGCAGGTGGGCGAAGCGGGTCCGCATCTCGTTCAGATGAATCAACGGGCTGTGGATGCAGAAACTGGCCAGCCGCGCCTCGCGCTCGGACAATCCCCCGCCCACGATTTCCTGGACCAGGTTCTGAAACCAACGCCGCTTGGGGTGCAGAAACCGCTCGTGCAGTTCCTCGGCCAGGGGGCTGGGGTTGGACATTTCGCGGTGGATGAGCCGGGCGAACCAGCCGCTTTCGTCGGTGCCGCTCAAGGCCGCCACCCGGTACTCGATGAACTGCCGCAGGCGTTCCTCCGGAGGCGAGTCGGGCCCGATGCGCTCGTCCCATTCCTGCTGGGCTTGCCTGGCCCCGTATTCCCATACCGCCCGGTAGAGGTTCTCCTTGCTCCCGAAGTGGTAGTTCACCGCCGCGATGTTGGCCTGGGCCAGGGCGCAGATTTCCTGCGTCGTGGCACCCTCGAACCCCTTCGCCGCAAACAGCTCGTAGGCGGCGAGAAGAATCCGGTCCGGGGTGGAACAGGTCGTCTTTTTCATGGCTGCAGCTCCCGATGGAACCAAGGGACGAAGAACCGACAGCCATCAAAGTACGGAGTCAAAAGACATTTTCAAGCGGTCTTTTGAAAAAATCTTTTGACCGTTGGTTGCCGCCGGCCCGCTAGAAGGAGATGCGGAACTGGGCCGGGCCGGGCATGGGGGCCACGAGCAGCTCGCGGCGGGAGGGGTCGTAGCTCCATTCGTCCCTGCCGAGGGGCTGGCCGTCGAGGCTCACGGCGGCGGGTTCGCCGTCGAGGGCGACGGCCACGGACCAGAACCGTTCGGCATATCGACCCGCGAAGTCGCCCTTGGTTTCGCCGATCCAGACGCGGACGGTGCCGTCGGCCTCGCGGACGGAGCCGAGTTCGGTGGTGGCGAAGGTTCCCTCGCGGTGGGCGAGGGAGACGCCGTCGTCCTCGTAGAAGGCCAGGGTGCCGGGGACGGGTCCGGGGAAGACGTGGACCTCGATTTCGTCCAGGGGCTTTTCGCCCCGGTACTGCATGGTGGGGCCGAGGGTGACGATGCCGCCCTCGCGCAGGTAGAGGCCGCCGCCGTGGACGCCGCCCCAGGAAATGGTCGCGCGGCACCCGCCCTCGACCACCGCGCCCGTCCACACGTCCTTCCAGCGGCCCGCCGGGAAATAGACCTCGGGCCGGAAGGCGCAGACCATGAGGTCGCGGCCCAGCATGTACTGGAAGAGGATGTCCCGCACCTGCGGGTCGTCCTGGAAATCGAGCGCCAGGGGGGCGATCAGGGGCCGGCCGGTCCGGGTGGCCTGCCAGGCGTGGGAGTAGAGGTAGGGAATCAGGCGCGCGCGCAGGCGGGAATAGAAACGGTGGACCGAGAGCAATTCCTCGCCCTGCATCCAGGGCATGCGGAAGTAGGTCCAGGAGTTGATCTGGGCCCAGGGGAGGAGGTAGCCGAAGTGGATGGCTTCCTTGCTGGTGACCTCCATGTCGTTGGTGGCCCAGCTATGGCCGGCGAGGGCGGTGTTGAGCATGGCGCCGAGGGTCTTCTCGCCGCCGCCGGTGTCGCCGGTCCAGGTGCCCGCCCAGGCCTGGAAACCGGCCCAGCCGCAGGGGGTGAAGGCCAGCCCGCGCCGGCCGGTGTGGGCCTCGAAGCCCTCGAGCATCTGGCGCGCGTAGAGCAGGGGGTAGAGATTGTGCATCTCGGCGTCGCTCATGCCGTTGCCCCAGCGGCGGTCGGGATGGTCCAGCACCTGGTAGGCCCCGTCCTGCTTGAAGAAGGCGGCGCACTGGTCCACGAAGGGCTTGAGGTGCTCGAACCAGGCCTGGTCGCGCTTGGTGATGGTGTCGAGGTACCGGGGGCTGCTGAAATGGGCGTCCTGCTCGGCGTCGTGCTGGAAGAAGCCGGTGTTCTCCTCGGCCCGGTCGGGGCCGAGGGTGCCGCCGATCCGGCGCTCCGCCTCGTGGGAGAGATCGTAGTCGCAGCAGAGCCACAGCTCCATTTTGTAGCCCATGCGCTGGATGGCGTTGAAGAAGTTGTGCGGTCCCTTCGGAGCCCAGGAGGGGATGGGGAAGCGCTGGGAACTCCAGGTCTTGGCGGTGGTGGCGTCGTAGTTCCGCTCCATCCAGCCGGGTTCGAGGCCGATCACGTCGCAGGGGATGCCCTCGCGCCGGAAGTTCACCGCGTCGTCCACCGCCTCCCGGTCGTTCGCCTGGGTCCGGCAGATGTACCAGAGGCCGAAGGACCATTCCGGCGGCAGCTTGGGACGGCCCGAGAGCGAGGTGTAGAGATCGAGCAGTTCGAGGAAGGTCGGCGCCACGAACACGTAGTAGTCCACCGCGCCGCCGCCGTCCCGCCACTCGAAGTGGTCCGCGTCCTCGGCGCACATGTCGAAGACGATGCGGTGGGTGGTGTTCACCAGCACGCCCACCCCGCGGGTGGACATGAAGAAGGGCACGGGGATGTAGGACTTCACGTTGCGCACATGGCAGTCGGCCACATGGCCCCGGTGGAACAGTCGGTCCCGCGTCTGGTCGCCGAAGCCCACCCAGTCCTCGCCCGCCGCCGCCCGGAAACGCGCCACGCTGCCGCCCGGCGGATACGCCGCCGACACCTGTTCGAGCACCGTGACCCCCGTCCCGTCCGCGACCGTCACCATGCCGTCGGCCGACACGGTCACCCGCATCGCCTCGGTGGCGACGGTACCGCCCTCCCGCGCCACCGCGAATTCCGGCACCGCCGGCGGCGTCAGAAACCCGTAGCGGTTCAAGCCCGTCCCCGCAGGCAACCGCCCGTCCCGGTACAGGCGAATCCGGGCGATGCGCGGAGTCAGACACTCGACCCGCACCCGGCTCGAAGCATCGATCTCGACGGCGGACATGGCTTTCATTGAGTACTCCAACAGTGTCAATTATGGCTGAAATCAAATATTCGTTTGACAAAATAATCGCCATGCCCCCGGCTGGCAAACGTCGCGCCCCCGCCAGACCGACAATCTTTGGTTTGTCAGTATGTTTCCTGGGTTCGACACGAAAACACCCGGCTCTCGGTCGGATTCTCGTGAGCCCCGTCCTGCGCCATGCCCGCCTCCCCGGTTGGCCGGGGCGTTCCCGGCGCTGCGCGCCGTGGCCACGAGGACGTGGCCGCTCCACGCGCTTGATTGGCAAGGTGGTTGCGTTCCGCTACTCGTGCTCGACGGAGCCGTCGAGGCGGAGGACGAGGGTGGTGTCCCCGAGCCGTCCCGGTTTGGTGCGGAGCACGGCCGCTTCCGGGGGGGAGTCCTCGGTGAGGCCGCCGTGGTATTCGAAATCATTGTTCGCCTCGCCGAAGGCATCCGCGCTGCCGGCGACGGGGGTGGCGGAGCCGGGGCAGACGAACAGCTCCGGCTTGGCGTAGCGCTCCCGGATCAGCAGGCGGAGCCCCTCCGCCCCGGCGGCGGGGGGATAGAAGTAGTCGAAATCGTTGGCGTACATGCGCAGGCCCGCATAGAACGACTTCATCTGCGAGATGCAGGCGGCGTTGGCCTGGCCCTGGTCGATGGCCCGGCCGCCGGAGGCCACGACCCCCAGCAGCAGGTAGCCGCCGAGGATCATGCCGTAGAGGCCGATGACGACGTAGCCGAGGGTCAGTCCCGTCTTGGCCATACCGCCCCCCGGCGCGCCCTGCCTGGCCTTGGCCCGGCCCATATGCCCGAAAATCACGGCAAACAGGGCGGTCAGCCCCATGGTGAAGAAGCCAATGATGCCGCAGATCAGACTGAGGAGGGCGAGGACATTGCCGCCCGAGGGGGGCGGCGGGGGCGGGGCGGTCCGGTGGTTCGCGGGCCGGGGAAGGGGCTGGAGCGCGGGGCGCGGCGGCGCGGCGGCGGGCTTGGGAACGGTCATGGAGCCGCCGCAGTTCGGGCATTCCGCCGTCATCCCGTACATGTCCTCCTCGGCTTCCAGCACTTGGCGGCAATGGGGACACTTCACCTCGATAGACATCTTCTTTCTCCCGTTTTACCTCGGAACCACTACAGGGAACGCTTGCCCGCCAGCCACTCGGGGCGGACCCGGAACACGCAGACCCGCTCGACGGCGGCGTCCGAAAACTCGGGATTCCGGTCGCCGTACTGTCCCATCAGCACGGCGAGCGCGGCCCGCTTGGCGGCGGGCTCCTCGATGAACTCGACCGTTCCCGCGCCGGTCACGCTGCGGTAGTGCATGGTCCAGCCGCAGGCGGTGTCCGCCGACACCACGCGGACCATCTCGTCCAACTCGATGGCGACGCGGGGGCGGCGGCGCAGAATCTCCAGCTTGCGCCCCTCGCGGGCGCTGTGGAAATAGAAACAGTCCCCGTCGTAGCCGAAGCTCATGGGCACGATGTAGGGTTCGGCCCCGTCGTGGAGACCCAGGCGGCAGACCGGACAGGCGCGGATCGCCGCGTCGATCTCGGCCCGGTCCGCCATGCTGCGCTCGCTTCGTCTCATGGAAACTCCTGATTGCCCCCGCCAACGAACGCTAACATGACTCCCGGCGGCGCGCCTTCAAGCCCGTTCCGGCGGCTGGTTTTCTCCCTCGAGGGCGCTGACCGGCCCCATGTCGGGGCGGTAGCGGACGGTCGAGGAGGGAATGGCGAAGCGGACCTGGGGATAGTTCTCGCGGAAGGCGCGGATCAGATTCTCGACGACCCGGGTGGAGATTTCCTGCCGTTTCACGGGAATGGTCTGGTAGCGCAGGCGGATGAGCACGCCCCAGTCGAGGAATTCGGCGCGGATGAAAGGCTGCTGCCCGGTTTTGGCGATGATCTCGTCGGTGGCGGCGGCGGCGGCCTGGACGGCGAGGTTTTTGGCCAGCTCCCAGTCGGAGTCGAAGGTGAGGCGCACGAGCACCTCGTCGAGCATGAATTCCTGTTCGAGAGTGTAGTTGATGATGGTGTTCTGGAAGAGAATGGCGTTGGGGATGAGAATACCGCGGCCGGACTTTTCCTCGCCGCCGACCGAGCCGCCCACCTGGTTGAGGATGACGTGGGTCAGGGTGATGGCGGTCACATCGCCGGTGATGCCCGCGATGATGACCCGGTCGCCGATGCGGAACGGCTTCTTGAGGATAATCATCAGCCAGGCCGCGATGCCGGTCACCGGCTGCTGCAGGGACCAGCCCAGCATCATGCCGAAAAAGCCCGCCGTCAGCCCCAGCAGGCGCAGGGAGCCGGACATGGCGATGAGCACCAGAATGGCGATCACGAATTTCCAGACCTGATTCCATACTTTCAGGAAGGACTGGGCGTTCTCGGGCCGGAAGGCGTTCTCGGTCACGTAGCGCTTGGCGACGCGGGTGAGCCGGGACTTGAGGTGCAGCAGAACCACCAGCGTGACCACCGTCAGGATCACCGAGCGGTAGGGCGAATCCTCGCCCATGTAGGTCTGCCATTTCCGCTGCCAGAAGGAGGCGTCCTCCTCGATGGCCCGAACAATGGACCGGGGCTCGGCGGTCGAATTCTCCTCCGGCAACGGCATCATGGCGGCCAGGGGGGCCAGGGTCACGAGGAGAGCGGCAAGGGCGAACAGGCGGGCAAGGGGGCGTTTCATGGCGGGAATCTCCGGTTATGGGACAAAAGCCGATCAGCAGAGTTATCCTATCCCCCCGCCCGGCCATGCGCAACCCTCCCGCGCGCATCGCGATACAACAAATTTGGCTATTGCTTTCATCATCCTATGCGGCAGGATGTTGCATGGTTCCGCTTGAAACGGGAGACATTTTTGTTACGCTATCCTCCCGATTTTTCCCGCCTTTCCCCCCTTGGGGCGAAGGCACAACACAGAAACCGAGGCGGCGGCATGGCGAAGAAACACGATTGTGTGGTGGTACTGGATTTCGGGGCGATCAACGCGCAACTGGCGGCGAAGGCCGTGCGGCAGTTGAACATCTACTGCGAGGTCCTGCCCTATTCGGCGAAGGTGGAGCGGATTCAGGCGCTGCGGCCGAAGGCCCTGATCTACCAGCGCGGCGCGGCCTGCGGCGAACGCACCCTCGGGCGCGAGGTGCCGGCCGAAACCGCGCGGCTGGGCCTGCCCGTGCTCGATCTCGCCACCGCCGCCTGCGACGCCGCCACCCTGACCGATTTCCTGGTGGGAACCTGCCGCCTGTCCCAGGACTGGACGATCGACGCCTTCATCGCCGAGACCGTGGCCGACCTGCGGGCGCAGATCGGGGATAAACAGGTGCTGCTGGCCATGTCCGGCGGGGTCGATTCCTCCGTCTGCGCCGCCCTGCTCCACCGCGCCGTCGGCGACCAGCTCACCTGCGTCTTCGTGGACCACGGCTGCATGCGCAAGGACGAGCCCCGGCAGATCGCCGAGGTCTTCCGCGACCAGTTCGGCATCCATCTGGTCTCGATCGACGCCGAGGCCCGCTTCCTGGCCAGGCTCGTGGGGGTGACCGACCCCGAGGCGAAGCGGAAGATCATCGGCGAGGAGTTCATCCGCGTCTTCGAGGAGGAGGCCCGCAAGCTGGGCGAGCTGGACTACTTCGTCCAGGGCACCATCTACCCCGACATCATCGAGAGCGGCTGGGAGGGCGGCAAGGCCGTCAAGGCCCACCACAACGTGGGCGGCCTGCCCGAGCGCATCGACTTCAAGGGCATCGTCGAGCCGGTGAAGTATCTCTTCAAGGACGAGGTCTGCAAGGTGGGCGAGGCCCTGGGCATTCCGGCGGCGATCACCCGGCGGCAGCCCTTCCCCGGACCCGGCCTCGGCGTCCGCTGCCTGGGCGAGCTGACCAAGGAGAAGCTCGACATCCTCCGCGAGGCCGACGCCGTCTTCCGCGCGGCCATGGACGCCCGGGGCTACGCGGCCCAGGCCAACCAGTTCTTCGCCGTCCTCACCAACGTCCAGTCGGTCGGCGTGGCCAACGACGAGCGCACCTACGGCTACGTGATCTGCCTGCGCGCCGTGCAGACCCTCGATTTCATGACCGCCAAAGTGGTCCCGCTCCCCGTCGAGTTCCTCATCGAGGTGGCCGGAGAGATCGCCACCACGGTGAAGGGCGTGAACCGCGTGGTCTACGACATCACCAACAAGCCCCCCTCCACCATCGAGTGGGAATAGGCACCCGCTTCCGGGACCGGGCCATTCCCGGTCCCGGAAAAGCCCGTTCCCGTCGGCGGTCTCGGCTTCCGACGACAGGCATTGCAGCCGCAACCCGTTTGTAGTACAGGCGTTAGCCTGCTTCTGGAACGCCCGTCCGCGGCCTGAAGGCCGTACTACGAACGAAGATCGTAGTACGGTTGGCCGGGGGGGGGCGGGATGCCTACAGCTTGCCGAGGCGCTTGAGGACGCTCAGGACATCCTCGTCGGAGCCGTGTTTCTTCACTTCGCGTTCGGCGTGCTCGCGGAGGCTGACGCTGACCTTGCGCAGCTCGACGTGCTGCTCGATGGACTTGCGGACCTTGGCCTCGGTGTGCTCCTCGGAAATCCGCCCGAAGTCGTCGAGCAGCTCGGCCGGCTTGCGCGAGTAGAGCAGGGAGACGGTGACGAAGGGCCTCTCCCGCTCGGGGTTCTCGACCACGCTGTAGACCGGCGAGACGTTGAGCCTGGTGAAGTATTCGAGAATCTCGTAGAAGGCGGTGGGGTCGCCGCCCTTGGGCACTTCGAGGAGGAAAAGCGCCTCGATGGGGGCCTCCGGCGGCAGCAGCAGGGGGTTGGGGTTCGCCGCGAGCTGGGCCGCGAAGGGGGCCGACGGGTTGTAGTCGAAATAGGTGAAGTGGTTGAAGAAGGGACGGCTGACGTAGTGGTTGAAGTCCTCGAAGTCGATATGCCCGTCGAGCAGGGCCAGCGACTCGTTCTTCTCGGGGACCGCCAGGAAGACACTGAGCGAATCGACCAGCATGCGGTTGAAACGGTCCTCGCGGAGGCGGGACTCGAATTTGAGCCGGTTGGTGAAGAGGAAGATGTTGCCGGTGCTGCCGCTGTCGATGGCCTTCGAGACCGGTCCGCCGAGCAGGTCGATGGTGTTGCGGGTGAACTCGGTGGGTTCGAGCTTGGCGTAGGGCAGGACCAGGGCGAAGCGCGTCTTGTCGGCGGCGGGGACGGCCTCGTCGAGGGCGGTGAGCTCCTCGATCAGGGCGGCGGTGATGCCGTTGCCGGTGCCGCCGCCGGTCGAGCTGAAGACCAGTTCGCCGCGCGCCAGTTGGAGGAGTTCGCGGCGCAGGGACTGGAAGGCGTCGTGCCCGATGGAGGGGTCCTTGCGCGAACCGCGGAACTGGCCCCCCTCGTGGTGGAGGGAGGCGAGGATGCGCCGCCCGGCCTCGCTGATTTTGCCCAGCTCGGTTTCCGAGACGTTGATGATCGTCGCGCCCGGGTCCAGCGCCGTCGCGATCTTGCTGCCCGCTCCGCCGATGCCGATGGTCATGATGCGATCCCCTTCAGATGAAGCGAGGGTTTGGGCGAGAACGCCTTCTCCAGGACAAGCTGGCGGAGGGCCTTGGCGCCGTGCGTGGTGATGTAGATGTTCTTGCGGTTGCCCTCGTCGCGCAGTTCCACGAAGCGCAACGCATCCAGCGCCGCCACCGTCGCCATGGCCGTCTGCTTGGTCCGCGTCAGGCCCGAATATTTCAAATCGTCGAAACAGTTGGTGATATTGTAGCGCCGTCCCGCGCCCTCGCTCTGGGCGGCCCAGTAGAGAACCAGAAAATGGTCCTCGGTCAAGTGGCTGACTTGTTCGTCGAACAACGAGCCCATGATGCGCTGGGGGTTCCGGGTGGCGAGGCGGTCGGCACGGCTGTCCGTACTGTACTACACTGCAAAGGGCTGTCAACGACGGCGGCGGCGGCTAGAAGAGGCCCCGGACCTTGCCGGTCTCGACGTCGACGTCGATCTTGCGGAAGGCGGGGTCGGAGCCGGTGCCGGGCATGAGTTTGATGTCGCCGGCGACGGGGACGAGGAAGCCGGCGCCCTTGTAGGCGAGGATGTCGCGGATGGGGAGGGTCCAGCCGGTGGGGCGGCCTTTGAGGTCGGGGTTGTGGGAGAGGCTGAGGTGGGTTTTCACCATGCAGGTGCCCATGCCGCGGGCGTCGGGGTCCTGTTCGAGGCGGGCCAGCTTGGCGGCGGCGGCTTCGAGGAACTCGACGCCGTCGGCGCCGTAGACCTCGCGGGCGATGATGGCGATGCGCTCGCGCAGGGGCATCTCCAGCTCGTAGAGGAAATGGAAATCGTTGGGCTCCGCGCAGGCGGCCATCACGGCCTCGGCCAGTTCGACCGCGCCCGCGCCGCCCTCGAGCCAGTGCTTCGAGAGCGCGGCGTAGGCGCCGTTGGCCTCGGCGATGCGGCGGACCAGGGCGATTTCGGCGGGGGTGTCGGTGTGGAAGCTGTTGATGCAGACCACCGGCCGGACCCCGGCCTTGCGCACGGTCTCGATGTGGGCCACGAGGTTCTCGCAGCCCTTTTCGAGCAGGGCCAGATTCTCCGCCGTGTAGGCCTTGTCGAGGGGCACGCCCGGCTTCACCGCCGGGCCGCCGCCGTGCATCTTCAGGGCGCGGATGGTGGCGACGACGACGACCGCGTCGGGGACCAGCCCCGAGTAGCGGCATTTGAGGTTCCAGAACTTCTCGAAGCCGATGTCCGCGCCGAAGCCGGACTCGGTGATGTGGTAGTCGGCCAGCCGGGTGCCGATGCGGTCGGCGATGACCGAGCTTTGCCCGATGGCGATGTTGGCGAAGGGGCCGGCGTGGACCAGGACGGGCTGGCCTTCAAGGCTCTGCATAAGGGTCGGGTTGAGGGCCTCGACCAGCCAGGCGGTCATGGCTCCGTCCACCTCGAGGTCCGCCGCCGTCACCGGCGCGCCGGAACGGGAGTAGGCCACCACGATGCGGGCGATGCGCGCGCGCAGATCGGCCAGGTCCCGCGCCACCGCCAGAATGGCCATCAGCTCGCTCGACACGGTGATGGCGAAGCCCGAGTCCATCTCGTAGCCGTCCATGCTGCCGCCGCGGCCGATGCGGATGTTGCGCAGGGCCTGGGCGCAGAAGTCGATGACCCACTTCATCTCGACCCGCTCGGGGTCGATGTCGAGCCGCCGGAGCCCGCGCTGGGCGAGCTTGGCGTCGTCGTAGTTGCGCTCGTGCTGCAGGCGCGAGGTGAGGGCGACCATGCAGAGGTTGTGGGCGTTGTTGATCTTGTCGATGTCGCCGGTGAGTCCCATCGAGAATTCGGTGAGGGGGAGGCACTGGCTGAGGCCGCCGCCGGCGGCGGAGCCCTTGATGTTGAAGGTCGGCCCGCCGGAGGGCTGGCGGATGGCGCCGACCACCCGCTTGCCGAGCAGCCCGAGGCCCTGGACGAGGCCGAGGGTGGTGGTGGTCTTGCCCTCGCCGAGGGGGGTGGGGGTGATGGCGGTCACGTCCACGTATTTGCCCGGCGCGCGGTCGCCGATGCGGGCCAGCACCTGCCGCTGGTCGATCTTGGCCAGCCGCCGCCCCATGGGAATCAGCTCGGATTCCTCGATCCCCAGCTCGCGGGCGATCTGCGCGATGGGCTTCATCGTCTCTTCGGCGGCGGCGGCGATTTCCCAGTCGGCCATCTGGGTCGGATCGAGGCGGCGGTGGCTCATGGGGGACATCCTGGTTGGCGTGGGGACGCGGGCTGGATTGCCCGTCCGGAAGCAGTAGTATAGCACCGTGTC
>LVAZ01000307.1 GCA_001603055.1 Victivallales bacterium Lenti_02 | reverse complement strand
GACCGGGGCGGTCTTCGGCGGGGTCTTCGCCTTTCTGCTCGCGGGCGGGGGGACCTGCCCGTTCGTATCGGGACGCGGCGGGCAGGCCGCCGAACCGGCGTATGTGTCGAGCCTCCCGGCCCTGACCGACGAGACGTTCACCGAAGCCGTGGCCGAAGGGGTCGTGCTGGTGGACTTCTGGGCGGCCTGGTGCGGCCCCTGCCAACGCCAACTGCCCATTCTAGACGCCCTCGCCCCCGAGGTCAAGGACCAGTTCGCCATCGTCAAGGTGAATGTGGACGAACAGCCGGAACTGGCCAAAACCTACGGCATCAGCCGACTTCCCACGCTGGTTTTCTTCCGCGACGGGAAACCGGTCAAGACCCTGGTCGGCACCCAAAGCCCCGAGGCTCTGAAAAAAGCCTTCGCGGAACTGCCCGGCGGGGATTCCTAGGCGGGAAGGAGCTTGCTTCCCTCCGGTCTGCGGCTAGGGTGTGGGGAATTCGCCAAGGAGCCCCCTCCCCTGCCGATGAACTTCTCCCCCGCCATCTACGAACATGCCGCCGCCCTGCTTGGCCGCCGTCCCTGGGACGTGTCGCGGGACGGGAATTTGCTTTTTGCCGGCCATGCCGCCGCCTACCGCCGCTACGGGCACGCGCCCGTGGTCGTCGGGGTGGACATCTACAACCTCGAAGCCGAGGCCTACGGGGCGCGGGTCGCGGAACCGGAAGGCAACGGAATTCCCGCCATCACCGAGCATCCGCTGGCCGAGGTGGCCCGGATCGGCGACCTGCCGCCCTTCCCCGTCGCCGGCGGCAGAATTCCCCTGGTGCTGGCGACCGCCCGCCGCCTGAAAACCGAATGTCCCGCCGCCGATGTGCGCGTGCCGGTGGCGGGACCGTTTTCGGTGGCGTCCAATCTCGTGGGCTTCGGCACCCTGCTGATCGCCAGCCTCACCGAGCCGGACGCCACCCGCGAGGCCCTGCAGCACCTCGCGCGGGGGCAGGCGGATTTCTGCCGGGCCATCCGCGCGGCGGGCCTGGGCATCGCCCTCTTCGAATCCGCCGCCGCGCCGCCGCTGCTCTCGCCGGACCTGTTCCGGGACGTCCCCCTGCCCCCGCTGCGCTGGCTGCTGGCGGAAGTCGGTACCCTGCTCGGCGCTCCCGCGCCCTGCATCATGGGCGGCGACACCACCCCCATACTCCCCGACCTCCTCGGCACCGGCACGCGCTACGTGATCTGCCCGGCCCCCGGCGAAACCGACCAGACCGCCTTCATGGCCATCATGCGCCGCCATCCCGAGGTCACCGTGCGCATCAACATGGCCCCCGAGATCACCGCGCGCGGCGACTGGCCCGAGGTGCGGGCGGAAATCGACCGGATCGCGGCCCTGGTCCAGGACCGCCCCAATACCTGCCTGGGCACCGGGGCGCTCCCCTTCGAGACCCCGCCCGAGCTGGTCGAGCGCATCCGGAGCCACGCGGCGGAACGCTGAGCGCTTGCAGGCGCGGCGGCGAGGGACTAGCCTTCCGGAAACCAAGGATGCAAGGCATGGCTGGCGACACACTGCGAATCTCGAACGCCCGGTTGCTGTTTCCCGGCAGCGGCTTCGGCACCGGCTCGGTGGTGGTGCGCGACGGACGGATCACCGCCGTCGGCGACGTGACCGCCGTTCCCGGCGAGGCCGACGAAAACGTGGACGCGGGCGAAGCCCTGCTCACCCCCGGCCTGGTCGACCTGCACACCCACGGGATCGAGCGCTACCGCTACGATGCCGGACCCGGGGAACTCCGCGCCGCCGCCGACCGCCTCGCCGCCTACGGCTGCACCTGCGCCCTGCCGACCCTGATCGGGCGGCGCGAGGAGCGCTTCGTCGCCTTCGTGGCGGAAATGGCCGGCGCGCTCGACGGCGTGACTTCGGCCTCCCTGCCCGGCCTGCACCTCGAAGGGCCGTTCATGGCGCGCACGGGCGCGGGCTGCGAAACGGTTCCCGGCGATCCGGGATTCGTGCGCGAACTGCTGGCGGCGGCAGGCGGCCGCCTGCGCGTCATGTCGGTCAGCCCGGAGGTCGGGAACATCCTTCCGGTCATCGAGCTGCTGGTCGCCGAGGGCGTGGTTCCCTTCCTCACCCACACCGGGGCGGGAGTGGCCGAAACCCAGCGCGCCCTCGCGGCGGGCGCGCGCCACGCCACCCACTTCTACGACGTGTTCTACGCCCCGCCCGAGACCGATCTCGGGGTGCGCCCGGTGGGCTGCGTCGAGGCGATTCTGGCCGATCCCCGCGCCAGCGTGGACTTCATCTGCGACGGCGTGCATGTGGACCCCGTCGCCATCCGCATGGGCCTGCGCTGCAAGGGCTGGGAGCAGGTGGCGATGATCACCGACTCGAACATCGGGGCGGGGCTGCCCGCAGGCGAATACGCCACCCCCTGGGGCTTCCGCATCCGCGTCGCCCCGGAAACGGCGGCGCGCATCCTGCCGCCCCATCCTCTGGCCGGCGCCCTGGCGGGATCGGCCCTCACCGCCAACCGGGGCATGGCCAATCTCCACGCCTGGTTCGGCGGCGAATACCCCGCCGAGCTGCTCTGGGCGCTCGGCACCTGCAATCCCGCCCGGCTGGCGAATCTCCCCGCCAAGGGCGTCCTCCAGGTGGGGGCCGATGCCGACCTGGTGCTCTGGAACGACGATTTCACCCCGGCGGCAACCTGGGTCGGCGGCCGCCGCGTCTTTGGCTGAACACTCAAACAACGGAACAACAAGTTGGCGGATCACCCGAAACAGCACGAGCAGCACGAAACCGTCACGGTCACGGACCAGCAGGTGGAACATCCCCCCATGTTCCGGGTGCTGCTGCACAACGACGACTACACGACCGTGGAATTCGTGGTGGTCATCCTGGTCGAGGTTTTCCTCCGCCCCCTGGCCGAGGCGGTGCGCATCACCCAGGCCGTCCACGAGCGCGGGATCGGCGTGGCGGGTGTCTACCCCTACGAGATCGCCGAGACCAAGGTGCATCGGGTCCACCAACTGGCCAAGTCCAGCGGCTTCCCCCTGAAATGCTCCATCGAGCAGGAATAGCGACCGCTATTCCAGGCGGAGAATGCCCGCCTTATTCCACAGGTCGAAAAAAGCCGGACTGACCGTCGCCTGCGGCTCCGCCATGCCAACTCAGGGAGCAGTTGTTGTCCCGGTGGCAATCGGGGTGATGGCCCCCTGCCCGCCCGCCACGCCGATGTAGGAGTTCGTGTCGGTCTTGGCGTTCCACGAGGTGCCGATCGCGGTCCCCTTGTCATACAGCGCCCCCTCGATCAGCGACTGGCTCTGGATCACGTTCTCGCCGCTCACCCCGGTGCAGTGCCCCTGCACGCTGCCGTCGGCGTTCACATTCCCGGCATAGTTGAAAACCGGCGCGCTGTCGGTGCTGAAATCGAACTGCCCGGTGAACGTCCGGTCGCGGAAATCGAGCTGGAAAAAGGAGGTGCCGCCGAACAGGTCGGTGCCGTTGCGCAGGCAGCGCGCCTCGCCCCGGTAGGTGCCCTGGAAGTCGCCGCCGAGAACCAGGTCCCCCGCCTGGGTGCGCAGGCTCGCCAGATCAGTGCGTTCGAGATCGGTGGCGATCCAGAGCCCCCGGACGGTGCGCGTCTCCAACTCGCGCGAAAGGGCGTTGGGATCGACGATGGTCATCTCCCATTTGCCCCAGTTCATATAGGCCTTGGGTTCGTGCTCGGGCACGATGCCGTTGTTCTCGGTGACGGCGACCACAGTGTTCCCCAGCAGGTCCACGCCGTCCGAAAAACTGCCGTTGGTGATATCGAAGGTGATGACCGGAAGCAGGAAGTTGTCCGAGCGGCTGAAACCGAAATTGGCGTTGGTGTGGACGCTGACGGTCATCTTGCCGCTGACCACGTCGGCGAGCAGCCCGTCGAGCATGGCCAGTTCCAGACTCAGCAGTTCCGGCGAGCCGTTGCGGTAGAGCCAGCCGGTCTGGAGTTCCTCGCCGATGGCGAAGCCATGCATCAGGAAATTCCCGTCGGGCAGCAGGCCGGGAATCCGCTCGTCCAGCAGGCGGGTGGGATCGAACAGACTTTCGGGCTGGCCCGGCGGCAGGTTGCCGTCCGACGGCGCTCCCCCGCCACCCTCCCCGTCCACCCGGGTCTCGTTCAGAATGCGCACACCGAAGCGTTCCATGGGCGAGGGCATGGAGGGCGGCCCGTTCCGGGGCACGGTGACCCCGTCTCCGGGCGTCCCCAGAAACCGCTGCACACCCGCGCCGCCCACCTCGATGCCGCCGCCGATGTTCGATCCGAAAAAGACGAGGGTGGCCCGGCCGCCGGTCACCTCGCCGCCCAGCGAACAGCCGCGGATGCCGATGCTCGCCGTGCCGGCCACCGTCTCGAAGCTCTCCGGCGCGATCCGGGTCACCGCCCCGCCCAGGACGCGGAAAAAGCCTTCCTTCACTTCGATCTGCATGGCCCCCTGCCGGGCGCTGGGATCGAAGAAGAACTTGGTGACCACCAGCGTGGCGTCGCGCCCGATGCTCACAATCGAGTCGTCCTCGAAGCAAATCTGCACCCGGCCGCGGTTGCCGGTCTTGACCGTGTCGCCCTCGAAAATCTCCTCCTTGATGGCGGGGGTCCGCCCCTCCCCGCCGGGAGCCTGGACCGAGACCTCCCCGCGCAGGGCGGTGACGATGCCCGCGCGCTGCCGGGCAACCTCCGCCGACGCGGTCAGGACAAAGGCGAAACTCAGCAGAGCGAGAAAGCGCATGGTCGTGCCTCCGACTAGAAAACGAGACTTGCCCGCACCCCGGTCAGGTGGCGGTCGTAGTCGTACAGATCGAGATTGGACAGCGAGCGGGTGTATTCGTAGAACACCCCCACGCGCCAGGTTTCCAGATGCCGGATCGAGGTGCGGAACACCCGTTCGAGCGAAGCCCCCAGCACGTATTCGGTGTCGCGCCGCCGGGAGATCGAGAAAGGGCCGGGGCGGTCGTAGAGGGTCTCGCGGACCCCGGCGAAGGCTTCGCCGAACACCTGCCAGCGCCGGACCAGAGGATGGCGGCAGCGCAGTTCGGCGGCGAAGCGGTCGTAGGATTCGGCGGCATCGTCGGTGTTGGCGAAGGCGTAGGACAGGGAGCTGGAGAGCAGCGTCCCGCCCAGCAGGGTGCTCGTCTGCAAGCGGACGCTGCCGTAGGTGCCGTCGTGGCCGTCGTCGAACGGCTGGGTGAAGTCCCGGTCCATGAGTTCGGCCTCGAGGCGCAGATTCGTGCGCCAGGGAGTCCGCCAGGTGCCCCAGACTAGGCCACCCCAGCTCCGCAGATAGTCCGCGTAGTCCTTGTCCATGTAGATGCCCCGGAGCATCGCGCCGGCGGCGGTGTTCTCGGAGAGACGGAAAGCGGGGCCGAGCCGGGCACCGAGCACCTGGAGGTCCAGGTCCTTCTCGTCGAAATACGAGATGTTGCCGAGGTCCACCTGGGCCTGCCAGGCAAGCCGGCTGCCCCGCCGCCGGTATTCGAAGCTGCCCGAACCCCAGACCGAAAGGTAGCCATCCCGGTCGGTGGGCACGGACAAACCGCCCACCAGGCCGGGAATATCGATGTCGAAATACACATCGCCGCTCGGGCTGACCCTGGCGTTCGAGTCGCGGGCGGCCTCGAGCCGCAGCGCGTAGCTCTGCAGGAACAGATGTCCGTCCTGCCGGCGCTTCTCGGCGATGGCCGCGAGGAAGTTGTCGATGTTCTGCCGCACCTTCCCGTCGGGGGCGCCCTCGGCGATCAGCCGCCGGAACTCGTCCTCGGCCAGACCGTAGAGCCCCAGGGCGAAATAGCTCTGGGCCAGTTCCATGCGGACGGGGCCGAGAGTGGGGTCGAGGCGCAGGGCGTTGTCGAACATCACCACCGCCAGTTCGTGGTCGCCCGCGGCGGCGGCGGCCAGCCCCAGATAGGAGCAGGCATCGAGACTCAGCGGATTCTCGCGGAAGGCCTTTTTCAGGGCCTCGACCGCCTGCTCGTGGCGGCCGGCCTGCCAGTGGGCGATGCCGTCCGCAAGCGGGTCGGCGCCAAGAACGCCCCCGGCCAGAAGTGCGACCAGAACCAGCGGCAGCAGTCGGAATACCAGATGTCCTCGCATGCGTTCTCCTTCATCCTTCCTGCCGATACACCCAATATCCCCGCAGCGGCTCGATGGTGTCGCCGGGCCCGAGCGGCTCGTAGGCCTGAAGCTGGGCGTTC
>LVAZ01000306.1 GCA_001603055.1 Victivallales bacterium Lenti_02 | reverse complement strand
GGAGGCGGAAGTCTGCCTGCACGATGCCCTGCTCGATCCGGCTTTGCTCGATTTTCTGCCCGGCGACGCCCTCCGGATCGACGTCGGCAAACGCTGCGAGAAGCACGGCTGCACCCAGGCTGGGATTCTCGATCTGCTGGTCGAATACGCCTGCCGGGGCCTGCGGGTGGTGCGGCTCAAGGGCGGCGATCCGGCCATCTTCGGACGGCTGGCGGAAGAGACGGACACGCTGGCGAGCAGGCGGATTCCCTTCCGTGTACTGCCCGGAATCAGCAGTCTCAACGCCATGTCGAGCGCCTCGGGCATCCTCCTCACCCGCCGCGGGGTTGCCGCCGGATTCGTGGCGGTTTCCGCCCGCCGGGAAGGCGGTGGCCTGGCGGACCTCGGCGCGGCGGAACGGGCCAAGCTCCCCACCGTGGTGTTCATGGGCACCAAGGTCGTCGCCGAAATCGCCGCCCGGTTCATCGCCGACGGCACCGCTCCGGACACTCCCGCCGCGCTGGTGTTTCAGGCGGGCGGGGAGGACGAAACCGTTGTCGGGGCCACCTTGGCAACTATCGCGCAGGCGGCGGAGGCGGTCCCCATCCCTCCCCAGGCGCCCGGCCTGCTGGTCATCGGTGAGGTCGCCCGCTACCGGTTTGCCGGGAACGCCGGTGCGCTCCAGGGCCGGCGCGTCCTGCTCACATGCAGCGACAGCCTGCTGGACCGCGCCGCCCATCTGGTCCGCGACTACGGCGGCCGGCCGCTCCGCTTCCCGCTGATCCGCTTCGAGCGCGCCGCCGGGGTCCGGCAGATTCTGGCGCAGCTCGGGGACTACAACTGGGTCATCCTGAGTTCGCCATCGGCGGTGCGCATCCTGATCGCGGCCATGAAGGAATTCGGCCTCGACCTGCGCCGGTTGCCGAACCTTGCGGTCAGCGGTCCGGCCAGCGCCCGCGAGCTTGCCGGGCACGGCCTGATCGCGGCCATCCAGCCCGAGAGCGAGTTCGGAGTCCGCGGAATCGTCGCTTCCTTCACCGGCCGCGTCGCGGCCGACGACCGGATTCTCCGGCTGCGTTCGGACGCCGCCACCGGCGACCTGGCCCAGCACCTGCGCGAGCAGACGGGCGCACAGGTCGAGGATGCGGTCCTCTACCACACCGTCCGGACCGCCCCGGAGACACTTCCCGAATTCGACGCGGTACTCTTCGCCAGCGCCTCCGCCGTGGATGCGTTCGCGGACTCATGGGGGGCCGGAGCGCTCGCCGGGAAAGCCGTGGCGGCGATGGGCGAACCGACCGCGAAGCGTCTGGCAGCACACGGTTTCGGCCAGGCCATCCTACCTACGGAAGCGACGACCGAGGGAGCCTTGCGCGCCCTCGCCGTGCGAATGGTGGCCGCCCGCATGACAACGACAGGAGAGAACGAACCATGAGCGCGTTTCCCCAAACCCGATTGCGCCGTCTGCGCCGGACGCCGTCCCTGCGGCGGCTGTTCGACCAGCCGGTTCCGGGGCCGGAGAAATTCATCTGGCCCGTGTTCGTCAAGAATGGCGAAGGCTGCCGGGAACCGATCGAGGCCATGCCCGGCCAGCAGCGCATGTCGCCGGATGTCCTGCTTGAAGAGCTTCAGCCCGTTGTCGAGTCGGGCATCGGCGGCATTCTGATCTTCGGACTGCCCGAGGCGGACCGGAAGACCCCGGACGGCGTCGAGGCATGCCGGGACGAGAGCGTGGTGCAGACCGCCGTCCGTGCGGTTCGCTGCGCCTATCCCGATCTGGTCATCTGCACGGATGTCTGCCTCTGCGCCTACACCAGCCACGGGCACTGCGGCCCGCTGACTCCCGGCGGAGCGGTCGACAACGATGCCGCCAACGCGATGCTGGCCCGGACCGCGCTCTCCCATGCCGCCGCCGGAGCGGACATCGTGGCCCCCAGCGCCATGATGGACGGGCAGGTCGCCGCCATCCGCGGCCAGCTTGACGAAAACGGCTGGGCGGACACGCTGATTATGAGCTATTCCACCAAATTCGCCTCGAACATGTACGGGCCATTCCGCGAAGCCGAGCAATCCGCCCCGAGCCACGGCGACCGCAAGTCCTATCAGGCCTCCTACGCCGATCCGCGCGCCGCCCTGCGCGAATCCGCGCTGGACGAGGAGGAGGGGGCCGATATCCTCATGGTCAAGCCCGCCCTCTTCTATCTGGACATTCTGGCCCGGCTGCGGGAGCGCACGGACCTGCCCATCGCCGCGTACAATGTGAGCGGCGAGTACTCCATGCTCATCGCCGCCGCCGACCGCGGCTGGCTCGATCTGCCCGCCACTGTGCGCGAAACCAGCGTCGCCCTGGCCCGCGCCGGGGCCGATCTCTGCATTTCCTACTGGGCGAACCGCTACCGGGAGATATTTCCCAATGGCTGACATGGCCTCGTCCCACGATCTCTTCGAGCGCGCCAAACGGGTGATTCCGGGCGGCGTCAACAGCCCGGTGCGGGCGTTCCATGCCGTCGGCGGCACCCCGGTGTTCATCGCCAGCGGGCGGGGAAGCCGGCTCGTCACCAGCGATGGCCGCGAGCTGATCGACTTCTGCGGCTCCTGGGGGCCTCTCATTCTCGGCCACGCCCATCCCGAGGTGGTGAGCGCCGTGGCCGCCGCCGCCGCCAACGGCACCAGCTTCGGAGCCGCCACCCAGGGCGAGGTGGAACTGGCGGAACTGCTCTGCCGGCAGATTCCCTACGCCGATCGCGTCCGGCTCGTCAATTCCGGCACCGAGTCGGTCATGACGGCCCTGCGCCTGGCGCGCGCCCACACGGGGCGCGACCTGATTCTCAAGTTCGACGGCTGCTACCACGGACATGCCGACCAACTGCTGGTGGCGGCGGGGAGCGGCCTGCTCACCCAGGGGGTCGCCACCTCGCAGGGCATCCCGCAGGCCGTTCTGACCAGCACGCTCGTCCTGCCCTACAACGACCTCGCCGCCGTCGGCCAGGCCGTTGCCGTCCATGCCGACAAGCTGGCCGCGATCATCGTGGAGCCAGTGGCCGGGAACATGGGCCTGGTCGCCCCCGCGCCCGGTTTCCTCGCAGGACTCCGGAAACTCGCCGACCAGGCCGGGGCCGTGCTGGTGTTCGACGAAGTGATCACCGGCTTCCGGCTGGGGCCGACGACCTACGGCAAGCTGTGCGGCGTCACCCCGGACCTTACCTGTCTGGGCAAAATCATCGGCGGCGGGCTGCCCATCGGCGCCGTGGCCGGTCCGGCCGGAATCATGGACCGGCTCGCCCCCGTCGGCGACGTCTACCAAGCGGGAACCCTCAGCGGCAATCCGGTCGCCGTCGCGGCCGGTCTGGCCACGCTCCACGCCGTGATCCGGGACAATCCCTACCCCAGACTCGCCGAGCGGGGGACGCGAATCCGGCAGGCGGTCATGGCGGCGGCGGCAGCGGCGGGGCGGACGGTGTACTGCGCGCAACTGGGCGGGATGTTCACGATCTTCTTCACCCCGGCCGCCGTGGGCAACAAGCAGGACGCCACCCGGTCGAATACCCAGGAGCATGCCCGGTTCTTCCACTCCATGCTCGATTCGGGAATCTACCTTCCACCCTCGCAGTTCGAGGTGGCCTTCGTGTCGGCCGCGCATTCGGACGAAGATGTCGAGTTGTTCCTTGCCGCCTTCGGCAAGGCAATGCAGGATTCCACCATCCCCACTTTGCCGGACAAGGGTGGGCAACCCATTGCGGAGGACATCTGACATGATACGCTACAATGCCGAGGAACTCTTCCGGATGGCCGAATCCGTGGAACGGGACGGCAGGCAATTCTACCGGCAGGCCGCCCAGGCTGTCGGTTGCCCGGACCTGGCGCGCCTGCTGAACGAGCTGGCCGACTGGGAGGGAAAACACGAGGAGCGCTTCGCGGCCATGCGCGCCGAGCTGCCCGAGTCGGCCAGCCGCGACTCCGGTCCCGGCGACCCCCTCGAAGAGCATGCGGCGGATTATCTCCAGGCCTTTGTCGACGGCAAGGTCTTCCCCGGTCCGTCGCGGACTGCGGGCTTCGAGTTCCCGCAGCTCGCCGATCCGGCGGCGGTCCTCGCCTACGCCATCGGGCGGGAGAAGGATACCGTCGTGTTCTTTCTCACCCTCCAGCAGCAGGTCCCGAAATTCCGGGGCCAGGAACGGATTCAGGCCATCATCGACGAGGAGCTGAAGCACGTCCACATCCTGGAAAGGAAGCGTCGGGAAATCCGGCCGACGGACGCAGCCTCCGGGGGGCAACCACGATGACCAAGAAACCGCGCGTCAGTTTCAACCTCTCACCCGGGGAACTCGACCAGGCCTTGGCCGCCTGGAACCGGGACCTGGACGTGATGGCCCCCCGCCGGATCAAGGGCCGCGGCCGCATGGCGGGCCAGGATGTCATCCGCTATGCTCCGGTGGTTGCCGGGAATGACATCGAGTGGCGGCAGAAGTCCACCTTCTCCCCCAAGGTCGTCCTCTTCCCGCCGAACGAGACGCTGTTCCATCTGGTGGGGGACCGGATCGTCGAGCCGTCGGGCGACCGTCCCGAGCGGCCGCTGCTGCTCTTCTGCCGCGCCTGCGACATTCACGGCGTGGACCGTCTGGACCGGGTGTTTCTCGACAACGGTCCCGCCCCCGACCCCTTCTATCAGCGCCGCCGCGCCCGCCTGCGTTTCGCCCTGATCGAATGCGCCACCAGCATGGAGAACTGTTTCTGCGTGTCCATGGGCACCAACGTCGCCAAGGACTACAGCCTGTCCATCCGGTTCCTGCCGGACGGCGGGGCCCTGGTCGAGGTGCGCGACGCCGACCTGCTGGCGGGGATTCCCGGCACGGCGGCAGCGGCCGACTTCTCGCCGCTGTTCGTCCAGGAGGATGACAGCCCGGTGCGCGTGCCGGATTCCGACGCCCTGGCCCGCGAGATTCGCGAGAACGACCTCTTCGACCACCCCATGTGGGAACCCTACTCGAAACGCTGCATCGCCTGCGGCCGCTGCAACTTCAGTTGCCCAACCTGCTCGTGTTTCAGCACGCTGGACGCGACCAGCGAGGACACGCCCGAACTGGGCGTGCGCCGCCGCGTGTGGGCGGGATGCCACGTCGACCGTTTCACCGAGATGGCCGGAGGGCATGATGTCCGGACCGACTACGGGTCGCGGATGCGTTTCAAGACCATGCACAAAATCCACGATTTCCAGCAGCGTTTCGGCACGCACATGTGCGTCGGCTGCGGCCGCTGCGACGACCAGTGCCCCGAATACATCTCCTTCTCGACCTGCATCAACCGGGTCGCCGATATCGTCGAACGGAAAGCGGAGGGCTAGTTCATGGAGTCCAACATCTTCCTTCCCCGGCCCGCCCGCATTGTTGGCATCCACCCGGAAACGGCCATCGACTGGACCTACCGGCTGGAGTGGGACGGGGACACCCCCCGGCCCGGCCAGTTCTTCCAGGTCTCGGTGCCGCACGTGGGCGAGGCCCCGATTTCCACCAGCGGCTGGGGGGACGGCTGGATCGAGCTGACCATCCGCAAGGTCGGCCAGGTCACGGGCGCCATCTTCGAACTCGGGGCCGGCGACCGGCTGCACCTGCGCGGCCCCTACGGAAACCCCTTTCCCCTGGCGGACTTCGCGGGGAACCACACCTTCGTCGCGGCCGGCGGCACCGGCCTGGCACCGGTCCGGGGACTGATCCAATCCCTGCTGGCCACCCTCGGCAAAGCGGGCGGCCCCGCCGGCCTCGTGATCCTGGCCGGCTTCAAGACGCCGGGGGACATGCTCTTCGCCGCCGATCTTCAAGCCTGGAGCAAACAGACCTCCGTCCTGCTGACGGTGGACCGCGCGGCACCGGGCTGGAACGGGCATGCGGGCGTCATCACCACCCTGATTCCAGACCTTGAAATCACGGATATCGCCCGCACCCGCGCGGTTGTCGTCGGCCCGCCGATGATGCTGAAATACACGGTCGCCGCATTCCTCGACCGGGGGCTTGCCCCGGAGCAGATCTGGGTGTCCCACGAGCGCCGCATGTCCTGCGGAGTGGGCAAATGCGGCCACTGCAAAATCATGAACAGCTACGTGTGCATCGACGGCCCGGTCTACCGCTACGCCGACGCACAATGGCTGACGGATTGAGGTGACAACCATGTCTCTGGATATCAACCGCAAGACCGTGACCCGCAACGCCTACCGGATCACCTCCCGCCGCAACGAGACCTGTCTGCGCATCCGTGTGCCCGGCGGCCATCTTCCCGCCCGCCACCTGGCAACGGTGCAGCGGATCGCCGACACCTTCGGCAACGGCACCGTCCATCTGACCAGCCGTCAGGGCTTCGAGGTGCCCGGCATCGCCTTCGGCGACATTCCCGAGGTCAACCGCGCCATCGCCCCGTTGATCACCGACCTCGAAACCGCCATCGGCGTGGACATCGTCGACCCGGAGGCCGGCTACCCCGGCGCGGGCACCCGCAACATATCGGCCTGCATCGGCAGCCGAGTCTGCCCCTTCGCCAACTACGACACGACGGCCTTGGCCCAGCGCATCGAACGGGAAGTCTTCCCCCACGACTTCCATGTGAAAATCGGCCTGACCGGCTGCCCCAACGACTGCGCCAAAGCCCATTTGCAGGACTTCGGGATCATCGGCCAGGCGCGCGTCGAAATCGATGCCGAACGCTGCGTGGGCTGCGAAGCCTGCGTCAAGAACTGCCGCAGGCACATCACCGGCGCCCTGCGCATGGTCAACCACCGAGCCGTCCGCGACGACCGGCGCTGCATCGGCTGCGGCGAATGCGTCCTGCGCTGCCCCACCAACGCCTGGACCCGCCAGCCGACTCCCTACTTCCGCATGGTGATTCTCGGCCGCACCGGCAAGCGCAACCCGCGTCTGGCCGCCACCTTCCTGGAGTGGGTGACCGAGGACGTGGTGGTGCAGGTGCTTAAAAACACCTACGCCTTCATCGAGGCGCATATCGACCGCTCGCTCGTCAAGGAGCATCTGGGCTACATCGTCGACCGCGCGGGCTATCCGGCCTTCCGCGACGCTGTCCTCGCCGACGTTTCGCTGCCTCCCGGAGCGAAACTGGCGCAGACCCTCGAGTTCCATGGCTACTGGTACGAGCGGGATAGGGTTCTCCGCACCCCCGGCGGCGGCCCGATCTAGCCCGAACGAACGGCGGCAGAGGGCAGGCCTCTCATTCGGCACAGGTCAATAGTGAAGCAAGGCGATTGAAATACTTTTCTTTTCGCTTATCTTTTGGGTCGCGGGCGGATCGCCGGCAACCCTGGTATTGCGGGGCTACGGGTCCGCCGAAAGCCGGACGCAACCAGGAGTCATTTGGCGATGAAGCAGGACGAAACCATACGGGCGGCGAATCCGCCGCCTGAATCCAGGGACGATCTTGACCGGCTGAGGGAGTACCTTGTCCGTCTGGGCGGGGCGGTGGTGGCCTATTCGGGCGGGGTGGACAGCAGCCTGCTCATGGCGGCGGCCCACGCGGCTCTCGGGGACCGGGCGCTGGCGGTGACCGCGTATTCGCCGACCTATGCGCCCCATGAGCGGGAGGCGGCGCTCGCTCTGGCCCGCTCGGTCGGGGCGCGGCATCTGGTGATCGAGTCCCATGAATTGGACAACCCCTGCTTCCAGACGAATCCGGCGAACCGCTGCTACTACTGCAAAAGCGAGTTGTTCCGGGAACTGCGCGCCATTGCCGACCGCGAGGGCCTGCCCGTGGTGCTGGACGGGGCCAATGCCGACGACCGAGCCGACTATCGGCCGGGACGGATCGCGGGCCGCGAACTCGGGGTGCGTTCCCCCCTGCTCGAACTTGGTTTCGACAAGGAGACCGTGCGGCGGCTGGCACGGGAGATGGGGCTGCCCAACTGGAACCTGCCCGCCGGAGCCTGTCTGGCCTCGCGCATTCCCTACGGGGAGACCATCACCCCCGAACGGCTGAACCGGGTCGCCGCCGCCGAAGCCGCGCTCCGGGACCTTGGCTTCCGGGTGCTGCGGGTGCGGGATCATGGCAATCTGGCCCGGATCGAGCTGGGCCGGGATGAAATCGAGGGGGCGCTGGCGGCTGCGGCGCGCGAGCGCATCCAAGCCGCCTGCGCCGCAGCGGGCTACACCTTCGTCTGCCTGGATGTGGCAGGCTACCGCACCGGAGCCATGAACGAGGCCGTCCCCCACGCGGAAATCGCCGCCTTCCGGGAGGTGGAGCCGTGAGCCGGGCGGGCGGTGAACATGGCAATGGATAAACCGCAGCGGGTGGTGGTCGCCCTCAGCGGCGGCGTGGACAGCAGCCTCGCGGCGGCGCTGCTCACGGCGGCGGGCCACGAGGTGGTCGGCGTCACCCTGAAGCTGCAGAAATGCCAGGAGGCCGGCGCGAGCCGTTCCTGCTGCGGGGTGGACGGCATGGTCCGGGCGCGGGCGGTGGCTGGACGGCTGGGCATCGCCCACTATGCGCTGGACTGCGTCGGCGACTTCGAGTCCCTCGTGCTGCGCCCCGCCTGGGACGAGTATGCGGCCGGACGGACCCCCAGCCCCTGTCTGCTCTGCAACGAGCGGATCAAATTCGGGGTTCTGCTGGCCTGGGCGCGGCGAATCGGCGCGGGCCTGCTGGCCACCGGCCACTACGCCCGCTGCGAACCGGACGCGGCGGGTGTGCCGGCGCTTCGGCGCGCGGTCGATCCGGCCAAGGACCAGTCCTATTTCCTGGCCGGGCTCAGCCTCGACCAGCTTGGCGCCGTCCGGTTCCCGCTGGGAAACATGACCAAGGAGGCGGTGCGCGAGCAAGCCCGGAATCTGGGACTGCCCACCGCCGCCGCGCGCGACAGCCAGGACGCCTGTCTGGTCGCCCCCGGCCAATCCTTCGCCGAGATGCTGCGCCAGCGGTTTTCCGCGCCGGCGACTCCGGGCATCGTCGCGGAACTCGACGGCACCCGCCTCGGCCCGCACCAGGGCGTTCACCAGTTCACCGTGGGGCAAAGCCGGGGATTGCCCGGACCCTCGCACGTCAAACGCTGGGTGACCGCCATTCGCGCGGACGACGGCACGGTGCTCGTCAGTGCCGAGGCGAAGAATCTCAACGGCCGGGAGTTCGCGGTGGACGGCCTGAACTGGCTGACCCCCGAGGGCGGGGCCGCCCCGGTCCGCTGCCAGGTTCAGGTGCGCTACCGGCATCCCCCCGTCGGCGCCCGGATCGAACCGGACGGCCCCGGCACCGCCACCATCACCCTGGACGAACCCGTCCGCGCCATCGCCCCCGGCCAGGCCGCCGTCTTCTATGACGGCGACCGGGTCCTGGGCAGAGGCTGGATTCGCGTATCTACCGAAACAAACAGGCAGGAGACGGAATAATGGATGCAAACGTGGCGGACCCGATCACGGTCCAGCTCAATGGCCGGGCGCACCGTCTGGCCGCAAACACCACGGTCGACGGGCTACTCGCCCGACTGAACACCAATCCCTTCATGGTGGTGGTCGAGCTGGATGGCGACATCCTCGAACGCGACCAGCATGCCCGGACGGTGCTGCGGGACGGGGCGGAGATTGAAATCGTGCATTTCGTTGGCGGAGGTCAAGCGTGATGAAACCCTTGATGATTGCGGGGCGGGCCTTCTCGTCCCGGCTCTTTGTCGGCACCGGCAAGTTCGGTTCGGCGGCCCTGATGGCCGAGGCCATCGACGCCTCCGGCACGGAACTGGTGACCGTGGCGCTCCGGCGGGTGGACTTCGCCGCGCCCGAACGGCCCGATCCGCTCCTCTCCCGGCTCCGGCCCGACCGGGTCGTCATCGTCCCCAACACCAGCGGTGCCCGCACCGCCGAGGAAGCCATCCGCATCGCCCGTCTGGCGCGGGCCGCCGGTGGTTTCGACTGGGTCAAGCTCGAACTGACCCCCGATCCCAACTACCTTCTCCCGGACCCCATCGAGACCCTCAAGGCCGCCGAGGTGCTGGTCAAGGAGGGCTTCATCGTGCTGCCCTACATCAACGCCGACCCGGTCCTGGCCCTGCGCTTGCAGGAGGTGGGAACGGCGGCGGTCATGCCCCTGGGCGCGCCCATCGGCACCAACCGGGGCGTGCGGACCCGCGACATGATCGAAATCATCGTCGAGCAGGCCCGCGTGCCGGTCATCGTGGACGCCGGGCTCGGCCTGCCATCCCATGCGGCGGCGGCCATCGAGCTGGGGGCCGACGCGGTGCTGGTGAACACGGCCATTGCCGGCGCGGGCGACCCCGTGCGCATGGCCAGGGCCTTCGCCCGCGCCACCGAGGCCGCCGAACTGGCCCTCGCCGCCGACCCCGGCGGCGAAAACCGGCTGGCCCAGGCGTCCAGCCCCCTCACTGGCTTCCTGCGGTCCACCCGGAAGGAAGACTGATGGACTATCTGGCGGCAAGTTTCGCGGACGTGCTGGCCGAGTGGCCGGTCGCGCGGGTGCAGGCCGCGCTGGCAGCCGCCGATCCCGGCCGGGTCCGGCGGG
>LVAZ01000305.1 GCA_001603055.1 Victivallales bacterium Lenti_02 | reverse complement strand
GATCGGTGTTGCCGCGGGGCAGGAGATAGCGCCGGGCGGGGTCCGGGGCGGGGGTGATGCGGGCCACCTCGATGCGGCGCTGGGCCTCGGGACCGTGGCTGTAGGAGACGAGCAGGGTGTCCTCGTGGAGCGCGGCCATGGGGTAGGCCACTTCATGCCGCCGGCCGGTGAAGCCGAGCCCGGCCGTGAACTCGATGCCGTCGCCCCGTTTGAAGAACAGGGACAGATTGCGGCGGTCGTTCATGCCGCCTGCGGAACGCCCCTGCCAGTCGTTGTGGGCCATGAGCAGAAGGCGGTCGCCGAAATCGGCGTCGGCGGGGGCGGGGGCCCAGGTGCCGAGGCCGTCGCGGGGAAAGACGTGCATGCGGGAGCGCACGGTCTCGATGGGGACGTGCTCGTAGGGGGACCAGGTGGCGCCGCCGTCCCGGCTGACCGCCCGGCGCAGCCACTGGGCCAGTTCGGGGCCGCCCTGGTGGGGGGGCAGGACATGCTCGGTGCGCCCGAACATGAGGACCGAGCCGTCGCTCTGCTCCCAGACGGTCGGCTCCCATTGCGCGAAGGACTGGCCGGGGAAAAAGGTGCCGGGGGAGACCTGCCAGGTCTCGCCGAGGTCGTCGGAGTAGAGCACGCTGTCCCGTTTCTCGAAGGCGGTCCAGCGCGAGCGTTCGTGGAGGAGGTCCGAGGCGTCGGGGGAGCGCTGGCGATGGGTCATGGTGACCGGGACCAGGATGCGGCCGCTGCGCAGCCGGTAGGCGTTCTGGGTGGGGAAGAGGGTGAACTCGCGGCCCTCGATCAGGGTCCACGGGCCGGCGTCGAAGGTGAGCGGGCGGTTTTCCCACTTCCCGTCCGGATGGGCGAGGCGCGACAGGAACACGCCGGCGGGTTCGTCGCGCCCCTGCCCGTTGTGCTGCACCCAGAAGGCCCAGAGTTCGTCGCCGACGCGGATCAGGGCTGGCTGCCACTGGCTCCCCCGGACACAATGCACCGGATTCGCGGCGCGTTCGGGGGAGCTGAAGGCGGGCTCGGGGTCCGTCCAGGACAAGCCGTCCCGGCTGGTGCTGACGTAGTTGAGCTGTCCGGGCGCGCCTTCCTTGGGCGCGGTGTTGGCGTTCCACAGGCAGAACCAGCGGTCGCCGAACCAGGCCACGGCGGAGTCGTGGTTGTAGGGCAGCCCATGCCGTCCGGGATCGGCGACCGTGGCCCGCTCGATGCGGGGCTGGTAGACTTCATGACTCCGCCAGGGGCCGGGAGTCTGGGCCGGCAGGGGGCAGGCGACCAGCAGCCCGCCGAGGCAGAGGATGGCCGGGAAGGGGAAGCGTGGGTGGTGGGTCATGGTTGCGTCCTGCCTCTCGGTTCCGGCACCGCCCCGGCCCTGTTGTCAACCGGCATTCGGGTCGGTCAGGCGGCGGATGGCTTCGCTCAGGGTTTTCTGGCCGTAGCGGACATGCTCGCGCATGGCTTTCTCGGCCTCCTCGGCATCGCGGCTGCTCAGAGCGGCGACCAGCAGGCCGTGCCAGCCCTCGGGCACGGGATCGAGGGTGGCGTTCAGCCAGTTGATCTGCATCAGATGGCGCACCCAGATGCCGCGCAGTTGCTGTTCGAGCAGGGGGAAGCCGGTGAGTTCGGCCAGGCGCAGGTGGAACTCCATGTGCAGTTCCATGCCGATCACCGAATTGGGGTCCGCGCGCTGCATCAGAGTGTCGAGGCGGCGGGCGGCGGCGGCGAGGTCGGCCAGTTGGTTGCCGCTGGCGGTGTCCGCGACCAGCCGGGCCACCTGGCATTCGAGGGCCTCGCGCAGCATGCACTCGTTGACGATGGTCTCGGGGGTGATGGCGCGGGCGCGGGCGCCACAGTTGGGCTTGGACTCCACCAGCCCGTCCTGCTCGAGCCGCAGCAGGGCCTCGATCACCGGAATCGGGCTGACCCCGAGGCGGCGGGCGATCTCGCGGCGCACCAGGCGCTGGCCCGGAGGAATCTGCCCGGTGGTGATCTCGGTTTGCAGCGTGCGGTAGACGCGGTTGGCCAGGGTGGCCGTGGTGTCGTTGGCGGCAATGTTCATGGATTTCGGTCCGGTCCGGCAGCCTGTTCTGGTGGCGGCGTGACGATACTCTTCCATCCCGCGTTTCGCCATGGTGGCCAGCCGGTTTCGGGGAGCGCGGGTCAGTCGTTGGCGAGGGTCCACAGCGCCCGGCTGCCGGTGCCGATCTGGGCGGTGGTCATGGATTCGCAGTGGCCGTCGACCAGCAGCAGGTTGGCCCGGTCGTTGTGGACGCCCCAGGGGGCGTAGTCGAGACTGCCGCCGGGGCCGATCAGCGCGTTGTTCTGCTCGCCGGTCTGGGCGGCGGAGTTGCGCCGGTCCGCGATCACCAGCATCTTCGAGGGAGTGGCAATCTGGCTTTCGTGGCGCGGGCCGCCGCGCTTGAGGGTGTCGTGCGGGAAATTGAATCCCATGCCCCAGTCCTGGGTCGGAGCCGTGTCCGCGGCGGTACTGACGCCCGAGTAGTTCCAGCCGAAGTCGCAGGTGCCCACCGGCGGCGGGGCCGAGGGGCAGCGGACCATTTCGGTCGCATCCCCGATCAGGGGAGTCAGGTGCTGAAACCAGCGCAGCCCATGCAGGGTGCTGCACGGATAGAAGTCGCGGTTGTCGCCCGAGTACATGGTCAGCGCCAGGCCCCATTGCTTGAGCCGCGAGGTGCAGTTGATGGCCCGCGCCTTCTCCCGCGCCTGGCTCAGCGCGGGCAGCAGCATCGAGGCGAGGATGGCGATGATGGCGATCACCACCAGTAGCTCGATGAGGGTGAAACGCCCCGTTCTGCCAGGTCCGGAATGCATGCCGTTTTGGTGCTTCATGACTCTTTGTTCCTTTGCTTGCCGCGCCAGCCGGGATTCGCCATTCGGTCGCTTGCGTACCCATCGTCACAAGTCCCGGAGATGATATATCATACTCTTCCGCATGTCAAGCCGACGCATCATTTTTAGATTTGGAAACCGTTCGCAAAGGCTTGACAAGCCCATAAAGCGGATTCAAGATATATCAAATTTCTGAAATACAGCGGTTCATGTGGCACTGGCGGAGTCCGGCGGGCAGAGTATGGCTGGTGCCCGGCCACAATCAGACAGGAGACCGGCGATGCGATCTGGACATGGGCTGCGGAGTGCGGGCGGGATTGGTCGGGGATTGGCGGTGCTGCTGGTGGGTGCGGCGGGCTGGGCGGCGGGGGATGCCCGTTTGCACCAGGTGGCGGTTTCCGGGCCGGAAATCGCCGGAGCGCCCCGGGCCGGCGATGTGTGCATGCGCTCGCTGCGCCCGCGGCCGATGAACGCGAATGACCCGCACCACACGCTGGACGCCATGCGCGACTTCCACGTCACCTGGCTGGAATGGACCTACGGCGACAACCGGGACTTCATCCGCCAGGTCCACGATCTGGGCGCGACCTTCGGCGGGGCGCTGGCCGCCGGGTCCTATGTGGGCGACCAGCCGCGCGAGGCCTGGAACGTGCGCGACCGCGAGGGCGCGCCGGTCTACGCGACCTGGATGCGGGCCTGGAAGCGGCCCAATCCCTGGGGCTGCGCCAACCATCCCGAATTCCGCGCCGGCCATGTGCGCGCCGCCATCGCCGCCGTCGCGGCCGGGGCGGACGTTCTGCAGCGCGACGAGCCGGGCCAGAACCAGCATGCCCTGCACTGGGGGGGCTGTTTCTGCGAGCATTGCCTGGCCGGTTTCAACGAGTGGCTGGGCGCGAACGCCGACCCCGAGGTGCTGCAACGGCTCGGGGTGACCGATCTGACGGCCTTCGACTATCGCGAGTACCTGCGCGGCCAGGATTCGCCCGTCGGGGATGAATTCCGGCGCTGGAAGGGCGACGAGCTGAAGGACTACTTCGGGCGGTTCCAGATCGCCTCGACCGTGGCCTTCAACCGCTGGTGGCGCGAGGAGCTGAACCGCCATTTCGGCCGCCGCATTCCCGTCTCCTGCAACAACGGGGTCCACACCTGGACCGACGTCGAGCTGGAGTTCGACTACTGGATCGGCGAACTCTCGGCGCGCCAGGCGCGGCCCGAACACCTCCACCACGCCATGCGCAAGGCCGCCTCGCTCGGCCGGACCCAGACCGTCACCATGCCCCTGCGCCGCGAGGGCGAGCAGGAATCCCCCGACTGGGTGCGGCACACCCGCCAGACCATCGCCACCGTCTACGCCACCGGCGGCCATATCGAAATGCCCTGGGACACCTATCTGCCGACCCCCGACGCGCAACGCTATTTCGGCAAGCCCGGGAACTATGCCGACCTGACCGCCTTCGTGCGCGGCATGGTCCCTTTTCTGAACGGCTACGCGGAGGCCTTCGCGGCGGGCGGCGACCTTGTCGACGAGCGCTGGCTGGACGCCTTGCCGCCGGTGACGCCGGTGGGCGCTGCGGGCGAAGTGTTCGCCTTTGCCCGCGCCGTGCCCGGCGCGGCGGACGCCCCCGTGGCGGTGCATCTGGTCGACTGGCGGGAGGAACCCAGACCCTTCGGGCTTTCCCTGCGCCCGCAGGCGTTTTTCGGCGAGCGGCCGCTGCGCCTGCGCCTGTTCACGCCGGTGCTGCCCCATGACCGGGCGGTCCACGAGGCGGCCTACCGCAGCGGGGACTACCGCGGTCTGGTCCGGGAAATCGAACTGGCCCGGGGCTACGCGAACACGGTCGAAATTCCCGCCCTGGCCCCGTGGGGGATTCTGGTGGTCGAGCCCGATCCGGCCCCCGGCGACGGGGTCTGGCCGCCGGCTTTTGTGGGCAGCGATGCCGACTTCTACACCCAGACCAGGGTGCGGCTCGACTGCGCCACCCCCGGCACCGCCATCCACTACACGCTGGACGGCAGTGCGCCTGCGGCCCAGTCCCCCCGCTACACCGAGCCCCTGGAGCTGAAAGACTCCGCCACGGTGTCTGCCGTCAGCGTCCGGGACGGCACAGTTTCCGCCCCCGTCGCGGCCCGCTTCGTCAAGCGGGAGCGCCCCCCGAGCCTGATTGCCAACGGCGATTTCGACGGGGGACTCGAGGGCTGGCGGCGGGTGGTCTTTCCCGAGGCGGGCGAGGATGCCCTTGATGTCACCATCGACGAAGGGGACCGGCTGCTGGGGCCGAACAGCGCCCGCCTGTTCATGCGCCACCCCACCGGCACGGTCTACCATCTCCGTCTGGTTCACCCCTTCGCGGCCAAGCCGGGGGCCGAGTACACCCTGACCTTCCGGGCGGTGGCCGACGGCCCGGTCCGCTGCCGGGTAGGCATGCAGGCGGCGCATGCCCCCCACAAGGTGCTGGGCATGCGCCAAGAAGCCATTGGCACCGTCCCGCAGCGCTACAGCGTGACCGGGCGCGGCTTGCAGGAGGGCGACGCCCGCGAGTATCTGGTGCAGTTCGACGTGGGCGCGGCGGAGAACGCCGGGCGCACCCTGTGGATCGACGACGTGATTCTGGCCGAAACCGCTGAATAGGAGCTGTCCCATGCGCTTGTCCGGACTCCTGTTTTTGCTCCTTGCCATCCTGTCGCCTCTGCGGGCGCAGGTGCCGCTGGTTGATCTGCCCCTGGCGGGCGACCTCGTCAACCGTGGCTCGCTGGGCGGCGAAGCCGTCTTCATGGAATACGCGCCGGGGGAGGGGCCGGTGTGGGACGTGTCGCCCCTGGGCGCCTGCGTGGATTTCACGCGGGCCTCGCGGCATGGGGGGGCGGTGGAGCAGCGGGAGCCGGCCGGCGGGGCGGTGGTCTTCCCCGGCGAAGGACTCAGGGACATCGCTACCTTCACCATTGTCCTGTGGGCGCGGCAGAACCCGTTGGCGGAGGGGAGCAGCGCCCGGCTGGCCATGACCGAAACCGGCTGGGACCTGATGCCCGGCGCGCGCGGGGTCATCCTTGGCTTTCTGGACGACGAGGGAAAAAAGACCTTCGCCACCTTGAACGCGGCCCCCTTCGCGCGGGGGCGAATTCCGCAGAACGACGAATGGCGCTTTCTGGCGGTGGCGGTGGATACGGACACCCTGCGGGGCTGCATCGGCGGGCTGGACCGGGAGGTCGAGCCGTTCCGGGA
>LVAZ01000304.1 GCA_001603055.1 Victivallales bacterium Lenti_02 | reverse complement strand
ACGGGGGCGGGGCCGCTGGCGGGAGGGGGCTCGGGAGTGCCTTCGCCGGGGGTGCGGAAGTACCAGTTGCGCAGGGCCGCGCGGGGTTTCTGGAAGAGAAGCTGGCAAATCTGGTCCTCGTCCAGACCCTCCAGGCCGACTATCCGGTCGAGGGGGAAGTTGACGACCCACCAGCCGGACGGGGTGACCGTCACCTGCCGGGTCGCCGGGTCGCAGCGGACCGTCACGGCCACGTCTTCGAGCAGCCGCCGCTGGCCGCCCGCCGTGACCACAGAGGCCGGATAGGGCGGGGCCTCGGGCACCCCCCGCTCCGGCAGGGGCAGACGCTCCGCCGCCGGAACCAATAGACCGAACAGAAGAGAAAACAGGCAGGACAGGCGTTTCATGGATGTTTCTCCAGGAGGCGAAAGGGTAGGAACAGACCATACCACCTCGGCGCGGACACGGCTATGCCGAGGGCGCGGACGGGCGCGCATCAAGGGCGACCACCTGGACGGGCAGGCAGAGGGTTTCCTCCATCGGTTTCCCGTCGCGGTTGACCCGCTGGACCAGCAGCCGCCCTTCCATGGGCACATCGAGGACGACGCCCCGCAGGGTGACCATCCGGCGGCGGTTTTTTCCGCCCTGTTCGCCCAGCCAGGCGACGCGGTCGCCGATGGCGATGCCGTGCTCCTCCCGGACCAGCTCGGCGAAGAGGGTGTTGCGCCGGTCGCGCAGGGTCGCCACCCGGCCCTCGGCCAGTTTCAGTTCGTCCCGCAGCACGTCCAGGTGAGCCGCCAGCTCCGTCATGCGTTCCTGTCTCCGGCCTTTCATCGCGCGCCTCCGTCTGCTCTGTGTTCGGTCTCTCTGCCGCGTCCCTCGACGGCATCGCCGTCCGGCATCCCAGACTTGTCTGATATCGGCATGTCGATATTCTGGATCGCGCCCGGAGGGGACGATTCCGAGGGCGATCCCGGAAAACCATCAAATGAGAATCCTTTGGCTACTGGGCTATTCAGCTTTCCCAGTCGGCCGGGGGTCGGACAATAAACGACCTCACCCCAATAATAAATCGACATAGCGATAAAATCAAAACGGAATGTTGATTTTTTTCTCAGCGGAGGTATGGTGATTAGCGATAAACCATTCCGGGAGAATCGATATGTCGGATTCCATCGGCAAGCGGATCAAGGCGGCGCGCGAGGCGGGGGGCATGACCCAGAAGGGGCTGTCCGAGGCCACGGGCATCCCCCAGGGTTCGCTTTCGGAGTACGAGAACGACCGGTCGGAGATTTCGGCGTTCCGGCTGGGATCGATCGCCCTGGCCCTGCATGTCCCGATGGCGGAGCTGGACCCCCGGCTGCACGAGTTGCCGGGTCAGGAGGGTTTGTTCCGGGAAGGGGGGGACGGCTACCGACTCGGTCCGGCGGGCGGGCCGGGCTGGACTGAGGTGCCGGTGCTGGGCGCGGCGGCGGCGGCGGGGTACGAGCCCGCGGTCGAGCCGCTGGACGACTGGCTGACGGGATTCGGGGAGCGGACGGATTCCTGGCCCAGCGACCAGGTGGGGGAGAATTATTTCTGTCTCCGGGTCGAGGGCGACAGCATGAGTCCGGAATTCCCTGACGGGACGATTCTGCTGGTGGCCGCCGGCGAGTATCCGCAGCGGGGGGATTTGGTGGTGGCCCGGCTGGCCGACCACGGCGAGGTGGTGGTGAAGGAATACCATCGGCAGAACAATCTGGTCGAGCTGCGCTCGCAGCACCCCTCGGGCCGGAATTTCCGCATCGATCTCAAGACCGAGCCGGGCCGACTGGTCTGGATGTGGCCCGTGGTCCAGGCCCGCATCGACCTCCGCCGCCGCCGCTGGGAACGAACCCGAAAATAGAGAATTCCGATAGCGATGCCGATAGCGATGCCGAGAATGCAGATAGTGCCGTGACCCCGTGAGGCGGGGGGGGCACGGCGTCACGAGGTCACGGAAGTCTGGGCCTCCCATGACCTTGTGCCGCCGTGGGACAACCCGTCCGATCAGATATCCAGGCCGAAGGGGAGGAAGCAGTAGTCGTCGCGCCAGGGGCGGTTGCCCCAGATGTTGGGTTCCTTGAAGAAGGAGCCGGGGCCGACGGCGTAGCTTTCGCCCTCGTCGAGATGGTGGGGGCCGAGGAGGTTGCGCAGGCCGCCGGTGAGGGTCAGGGTGAACTCGTTGGCACCCGCGCGGAGGGCGTCCGCCGGAAGGGGGCAGGTGAAGGGCCGCCAGAACCATTCGCCGAGGGGTCGGCCGTTCACCGCGAGGTCCACGATATGGGCCATTTTGCGCTGGAACTGGAAGCTGCGCCCGGCGGGGTTGGCGACGGCGACGGTCTTGTGCAGGCGGAGGGTGCCGTTGAAGAAGGGCAGGCCCTGGGGGGTCAAGTCGCCGAGGGTGACGCGCTCGGGGAGGGGGGCGAGGAGGAAGTCGCCGGTGTAGCGCAGGGCGTCGCGGGGGATGGCCTCGTAGGTGCCGGGGGTGGCGACGGCGAAGCCGCCGATGAGGTAGATCGCCTCGATCTCGCTGTCGTAGGTCAGCTTGTTCTTTTCGGCCTCGAAGACCTTGGCCCGGCGCAGGTGGGCGTAGATTTCGGGCGACTGGGCGAAGCGGGTGCGCAGGACGATGGAGTTCGCGCCTTCGCGCAGGCGGCCTTCGAGGTCGATCTTGCGGAAGGAGTGGTCGCGGTAGTGGCCCAGATCCCGCTTGGCGAGGACATGGCCGTTGACGAGAATCTCGTAGGATTCGGGGACTTCGACCACCAAAGCGGCGTCGGCGGGGGGTGCATAGCCGGGAACGGTGTGGACGGCGAAACGCAGCTCGATGTCCACCGGGCGTTCGAGCTGGAGGGCGCGCCACTGGACGACGCTGATGTGCTCGTTTTCGGCGACGGTTTCGCCGTCGAAGAGAATGGTGCAGCGGTCGAGGGTGAGGGCGTTGGGATCGAGCAGTTCGAGGTCCCATTCACCCGCGAAGTCGGCGGCGGGCAGGGGCGAACAGGGCGCGGTCGGAGCGGCGGGGGCGAAGGCGGCGGGATCGTCGCTGACGAAGAGGGCCAGGGAGCCGCCCTGGACGAAGCGGTGGGGAATGGTCACCTGTCCGTCCGCGACGGTGAAGCCCACCGGTTCGATCTCGCCGGTTTCGGGGACAAAACGGGCGGCGGAGGCACCGGGGCAGCGGATCGTGGCGGCGTATTCCTTATCCATATTGCGGTTGGCGAGGAAGACGAAGCGTCCGCCCTCGGGGAGGGTGCGGAAGGTGGCGGAGATGTCGCCGAGGGCCGCGCCGGCTGCATCGGTGACGGCCAGGGGCTTCAGCCCGGCGGGAATGGCGGCGATGGCGGCAGAGAAATCCGCCGCGCGAACGCCCCGGGCGAGCAGACCAGCCAAGGCGGGGGAGGCTTCCCCGTCCACCAGCTCCGGCTGTTTTCCGGTCCAGATTAGGGTGCCGCCGTTGGCCGCGAATTCGGCGAGCAGGGCGACGGTGTGGGCGGCGAGGGTGTCCACGGCGGGGACGAGGATGGCCCCGTAGGTGCGGGAACCCACGCGGAGACTGGCGCTTTCAACCCGGCCGTGGCGTTCGAGAATGCGCTCGTCGCCGTAGTGGAAGGGCACCTGGGCGCGTTCGAGGGCGTGGGTCAGCTCCATGAAATGGCGGTTCAGCTCGGGGATGCCCGCGTTGGCGGCGTGGTCGAAATGGAGCCAGGCGGAACTCTGCGGATGGATCACCAGGACGCCGAACTCGGCCTGACCCTTGGCCAGAAGCATGCCGACGCGGGTCATGGCGTCGTTGAAGAACCGGTAGCGGTCCCACCAGGGCTGCTGGTAGAAGAGCGAGGGGGGATAATCCCGTTTGCGGATGCCGCGCAGGGAGTAGCCCTCGAGATGCTGGCAAAGCTGGGTGATGCCGCGCACCATCTGCCACTCGTACATCCATTTCAATTCATCGAAGGAGACATTCCAGCCGGTGAGGGCGAAGGTCTCGCTGAGAATCTGGGGTTTGTCGAGCTGATGGGCCACCGAGGCCACCTGGATGGGCGTGGTGGGCGGGTCGATGTGGCGGCAGAGCCAGTCCATGCCCGGCTTGTGGAAGAATTCGTAGTGGGGCATGACCGCGCCGTTCGAGGTGATCTGGGAGTGGAGGGTTTCCTCGAGCACCATGTGGCCGGTGAGCTGGCAGCCGTGCGCCTCGCACCATTCGTAGATCGGGCGGGTGAAGTTGTCGGTGAAGAGGTCGCGCACCAGCCGCCAGAAGCGGTAGCGGGTGCGGCGGAAATCCCCCTCCGCGAAGAAGAGGCCGGGCAGGAGGGGTAGCAATTCCTCGCCGTAGGCCGCGCGGTAGCTGTCGGGGAGGATATAGGACCAGGGAATGCCGTTGCGCGAGACCTGCGGCTCGTCGGTGAAGAAGCCCGGCATCGCCTTGCCGAAATCCGCCCCGAAACGCTGCGCGTAGGGGTCGTAAATCTCCTTGAGGAAATCGCGGGTCACCGCCGCGTCCAGGGTGTCCACGTAGAAGGGGTTCACGTCGAAGTAGAAGCGGAGCAGGCGGCCGTCCGCCAGCCGGACATGGCCGATGGTGCGCTCGGCTTCGGCCTCGGTTTCGACGACCTCGTGGCGCAGGTACTTCTGCTGGAAATCGAGTCCCTTGCCGTTGACCTTGCCGTCGCCGAAGCCGCTGGGCCAGCCGTTCTCGTCGTAGGCCCAGGCGCCCATGCCGCGGTCGTTGCCCTCGGCGACGCCGGCCGCGATGTTGGCCATCCAGTCCTCGGCCATGTACTCGGTCTGGAGCCCGCCGCGCGCGTGCATGAAATAGCCGCCGATGCCCACCCGGTCCATCTCGGCGATCTGCCAGCGGGTCTCCGCCTCCGACAGACGCTCGTTCCAGGACCAGAAGGGAATGGGGCGGAAGCTCTTGGGCGGATCGCGCAGATCGCGCAGAAAATCGGCGGAGAACATAGGGCGGAATCCCGGTTATGGTTGCAGGCACAACATCCCGCCGAAAATACCCGTCCCCGGCGGGAATCCAAGCTGCGGCCCGTGCAGGATCATGCAGATGGCGGCAACTGGCCGCAAACGAACCGGGAACCGATTCCTCACGGCGAATGCAACCTTTTTGTTGGCAGAGAGCTAGAATGGCGGATAGGTTGTGGTGGTGCCTTTCCGCATGTCATAGCTTGCCGAGGAATGAGCGATGAAAACGGTCCGTGCCGCCTTTTCCGTCCGTGGGTTCGCGGTCATTGGTCTTCTGGCCGGGCTGGCGGGTCAGGCCGCCGACTGGCCGACCTACCGGGGCGACAACCAGCGCAGCGGGGTGACGGCGGAATCGCTGGCCTTCCCGCTGGCCGAACAGTGGCACTTCCGCGCGGCCCACGCGCCGAGCCCGGCCTGGGAGGCCCCCCGCGACGTCCCGGTCGAGGGGATTCTCGAACTGGGCCGGGTGCAGTTCGACGACACCTACCAGCCGGTGGCCGCCGCCGGGCTGGTGTTCTTCGCCACCACCACCGACCACCGGCTCGTCGCCCTCGATCCCGCGACCGGGCAGATCCGCTGGCAGCATGTGCTCGGCGGGCCGGTCCGTCTCGCCCCGGCGGTCTGGGACAACAAGGTCTACGTGGCGGCGGACGACGGCTGGGCCCATTGCTTCGCCGCCGCCGGCGGCGAGGTCGTCTGGCAGCGGCTGCTGGCCCCCCGCGAGGAGCGCATCCTCGGCAACGGGCGGATGATCTCCCGCTGGCCGTGCCGGACGGGGCTGCTGATCCAGGACGGCGTCGGCTACGCGGGCGTCGGCATCTGGCCCGCCGAAGGGGTGTTTCTCGAAGCCTTCGACGCCGCCACCGGGCGGACGCTCTGGCGCAACGACCAACTGGGCGAGGCCAGCGACACCTTTGTTTCCCCCCAGGGCTACATGCTGACGGCGGACGACCTGCTGTTCGTGCCCCAGGGCCGGGTTTCCCCCGCCGCCTTCTCGCGGACCACGGGCGCCTACGTCTACAACCAGCGCTTCGGCAAGAACGTCGGCGGCACCTGGGCCCTGGTCGCCGGGGACCAGCTCTACACCGGCACCGAGGAAATCATGGCCTTCGGCACCAAAAACCGCAACCGCTTCGCCTGGTTCGAGGGGCGGCAGCTCATCGTTTCCGAAGGACGGCACTACACGGCGGACGGCACGGTCGTCGCCGCCGTCCAGGCCGAAACCTACGGCAAGCCCAGCCTCGAACGCTTCCGCCTGCGCGACACCCGCACCACCCAGCAGCAGGACCACCGCACCGCCCAGCGCGCCGTGCGCACCGCCCAGGACCGGCTCAAAACCGAAACGGACAAGCTCGCCGCCATCGAGAACGACGAGGAGCGCGCCCGCCAGCAGGTCGTCTGCGACAAGGCCCGCACCACTCTCGAAGCGGCGGAGAAGCAACTGGACACCGTCGCCGAGGCGCTGGCCAAAATCGAGGCCCAATGGCAGGCCGCCGGCGAAGGCATGACGGCGGGATTCGGCTGGCGGACCGAGTGCGCCGCCGCCGAGGCGCTGATTCTGGCCGGCGACATGCTGATCGCGGGCGGCGCGGGCGAGGTGGTCGCCCTGCGCGCGAGCGACGGCACCCGGGTCTGGGAGGCCAAGGTCGAGGGCAAGGCCAAAGGTCTGGCCGTGGCCGACGGCCGTCTCCTGGTGAGTACCGACCAAGGCGTGGTCTATGCGTTCGGCAACGGTGCGGCAACCTCCGCCGAAGTGCGCGAAACCGCCGCCGCCGCCCCCCCCGCTCCGGACCACGACCGGCTCGCGGCCTGGCTGGCCGCCGAAGCCGGCCTCGGCCAGCGTCCCGGCTTCGCCCTGGTGCTGGGTTTGACGGACGGCAAGCTACTCCCGGCCCTGGCCAAGGCCACCAACCTCACCGTCTACGGCGTCGATCCCGACCCCGTCAAAATCGCCGATTTGCGCCGGGAGCTGGCGGGCGCGGGACTCTACGGCAGCCGGGTCTGCCTGATTGCCGCCCCCCTCGACCATACCGGCCTCGCCAACTATTTCGCGGACCTGGTCACCAGCGAACGGGCCGGGGACGGCTTCCCCTACGCCGAAGCCTGGCGGGTCACCAAACCCGGCAACGGCGTGCTGCTTGCCGGCCCCGCCCTGCCGCCCGAAACCGGGGCCTGGACTCCCGCCGCCCGGTCCTTCGGCAACGGCCGGTTCGAGGAGCGCGGCGGCTGGCTGAAAGGGCGGCGCGGCCCCCTGCCGGGCGCGGCCCCCTGGACCCACCAGTACGCCGACGCGGGCAACACGGCCGGCAGCAAAGACAGTTTCCTCACCTGCCCCCTCCGCCTGCTCTGGTACGGCCTGCCGGGGCCGCTCGGCATGGTCAGCCGACATCAGCGCGCCGCCGCCCCCCTCGCCGTCAACGGCGTGCTTTTCGTGCAGTGCGAGGACTGGGTCGAAGCCTACGACGCCTACAACGGGGTGCTGCTCTGGCGGCGGGATTTCCCCAAGGTGGTGCGGACAGGCATCTCCCATGATTGCAGCAATCTGGCGGCGGACGAGGACAGCTTCTACGTGGTCCACCGCAACCAGTGCCACCGTCTCGCCAGCCACACCGGCGAGACCCTCGCCACCTTCGCCGTCCCCGCCGAGCTGGGCGAGGGTGCCTGGGGCTGGGTGGCCCGGCTGGACGGCCTTCTCCTCGGCAGTGTCCGCAGCGCCGGGCGCTCGACCAACGCGCTCTTCGCCTACGATGTCGCCAGCGGCAGGCAGCTCTGGACCTTCCAGGCCCGCAATGTCCTCCACCCCACCCTCTCGGCCGGCGACGGGCGCATTTTCCTGGTGGACGATTCGGTGGACCTCGAACAGCGCCAGGAAGCCCTCCAGAAACGCCTCCGGGGGCTCGAACCGGCCTACGCGGAAAAGCTCCTCAAGGACGCGCCGGTGCGCACCGCCGTGGCCCTCGACGCCGCCACCGGCCGGCCGGTCTGGCAGCGCCCCCTCGATCTGACCGGCGGCATCGGCGGACTGTACTGGAGTTCCCTCGGCACCATGTACCACAACGGGGTGCTGGTGGTCTTCGGCATCTTCACCGACGGCCATTACTGGCAGGACTTCTTCGCCGGCCAGTTCGAGGGCCGCCGCATCGTCGCCCTGAACGCCCGGGACGGCGGCGACCTCTGGGAGAAGGAAGTCGGCTACCGCGTGCGGCCCCTCATCATCGGCGACACCCTGCACGCCGAGCCCTGGGCCTACGACCTGCGCACCGGAGCCCGGAAACAGCGCCGCAACCCGCTGACCGGTGCCGACGAGCCCTGGCAGTTCGCCCGGCCCGGACACCACTGCGGCTGCCCGGTCGGCAGCGTCAACGCCCTCTTCTTCCGGTCCTATTACATCGGCTACTACGATCTGGTGCGGGACGGCGGCACGGTCCACTTCAGCAGCCAGCGCCCCGGCTGCTGGATCAACTTCATCCCCGGCAACGGTCTGCTCAGCGTGCCCGAGGCCAGCAGCGGCTGCATGTGCCCCTTCGCCAATCTCTCGACCGTGGTCTTCGAGCCCGGCGGCGAGGACCGCACCTGGACCAAGTTCAGCCTCGAAGGGGCGACGACCCCCATCCGCGAACTGTGCCTGAATATGGGCGGCCCCGGCGACCGCAAGGACGCCCGGGGGCGGCTCTGGCTGGCCTACCCGCGCCCGACCGGCAGCCTGGTTCTCCCGCTCGCCATCCAACTGGCCGCCTATCCGGGCGGCGCCGCCTTCCGCAACGGCATCGACTTCAGTCGGGTCGAGGGCACGGACCTGCCCTGGCTCTACGCCTCCGGCTACCGGGGTCTGCGCCGGCTCGAAATCCCGGTGATGGCGCCGGGCGAGGGGGCCGCCGCCTACACCGTCCGTCTCCATTTCGCCGAAACCGAACCGGTGGCGGACCAGGAGCGCCGCTTCGCCGTCAAGCTGCAAGGCCGGGACGTGGCGGGCGACTTCGTGCCCGCGACGGCGGCGGGCGGGCCGCAGCGCGCCGTCGTCCGGGAATTCACCGGCATCGAGGCCGAGGCCAGCATCGTGCTGGAACTCGCCGCCGGGACCGACCAGCCCGAACCTGGGCAGACCCCCGTTCTCCAGGCGGTCGAAATCGTCCGCGAGCGGGTGCTGCGGGTGGGGCTGGCGGCGGAACCGGTGCCCCTGCTCAACCGGCGCCATCCCCAAACCACCGCCAAGCTCCGCCTCGCCAACCACCAGGACACCGAATTCGCGGGCAGCCTGCGGCTCCAGCCGCCCCCCGGTCTCCGGGCCGAACCGGCCACCCAGGACATCCGGGTTCCGGCCGGCGAAATCCTCGCCCTCGACGTGGCGCTGACCGCCGATCCGGCGGCGCTCGAACGGGGCACCCTCGCAGTTCCGGCGACCCTGCTCCGGGCCGACGGCACAGCGGAAGCCACCATCGAACTGACCGTCGAGTATCTCGCCGACCGCAACCGCGTCGTGGTGCCCGCCTGCGAGGACACCTACGTGGGCGCGGCCTTCGCCGGCAACCGCGCCACCGTTCCCAAAATCCTGGTGGACGGCGGCGACCGCCAGATGGGCGACCACAGCCACAACATCGTCTACCTGCGCTTCCGCCTGGACCGGAAAACGCTGGGCGACGTGCATGCCGTCCGCTTCCGCATCGTCAACGCGGGCAACCCCACCTCCGACGGCGGGCGCATCCATCGCGTCCACGGGAACTGGGACCCCGCCTCCCTCTCCTACCAGACCCGCCCGAAGTCCGGCGAGGTCGTCGGCGACATCCAAGCCGTCGCGGCCAACGAAGTCGTCGATGTGCCCATCGATCTCGCCATCGGCGACGAGACGGAAATCCGGCTGGTCATCGAGCCGGAAAACTGCGACGGCGTGGACTATCTGTCCATCGAGGCAAAAGCCCCCGCCGAACTCTGGATCGAATACGCCGACTAATTCCCCGCTGCCGCCGCGGAGTTTGTCATGAACCGGACCGAAACCAGTCCCGCCATCCCCCCCGCCCCCGCCGGCTTTCTCATGGTGCCCGACGCCGGCGGCGCCGTGGTCATCCACCACCGGCGGACCGGCATGAAAGGCATGCTCGTCTTTCTGTCCCTCTGGCTGACCGGCTGGACGGCGGCCTGCATCCTTCTGGCGCATAGCTATCTGGGAGGGAAAATTGACGATGGCACCCCCATGCCCGTCCTGATGGTTCTCGTGTTCTGGGCATCGGACCTCCTCGTCCTCGCCCTGCTGCTCTACCTGCTTTTCGCCCGGAAATCCTATCGTTTGGACAACGACAGCCTGACCGTCGAGGTGAATCTGCTCGGCTACCGCCGGTTTCGCGCCGTGCCCCGGCAAGACCTCCGCCGCATCGTCCAGATTCAGGACGGCGGCAAGGGCGAAGACAGCTTCCCGAGCTGGGGACTCCGCGCCGAAACCACCGGCAAACCCCTTTCACTCGTCTTCCGCCAACCCTATGAAATCAGCCACTGGCTCGGCCAAGTCCTCGCCCAATGGGCCGAGGTGGACTTCATCCCCGCCGAAAACCAGTAACTCCTTTCCCCATTCCCATCCCCATCACTCTTTCCTCGCCGCCATGCAAATCAAGCGCGTGGAGAGGCCACGTCCTCGTGGCCACGGCGCGCAGCGCCGGGAGCGCCCCGGCCAACGACTCGGGTAGGCATGGCGCGGGACGGGTGGCCGCGAGGACGCGGCCGCTCCACGCGAAAGATTGGCATGGGTTCCGGCGCGGATGGGACACGTTTTGTCGGCCTGCCGGAAATCAGGGCATCCGGTTTGCGCGACCCTCGTGCCCGGCGAAGTATTCTGGCTATTGGAAGCGGCATCGCTCTTTCCCCGCCGCCAACTCCGGGAATCACCCGTTGTCCGGCAGGGCGAAGACCCCGGGGATGGGGGTGCCGCAGGCGGTGCAGGCACCGTTGACCACCTCGCTCCGGCGCAGGTCGAAACCGCGGCGGACGAGAACGGCGATGCCGCAGGTGGGGCAGAGGGTGTCGCTGTGCGCGTCGCCGCCGAGATTGCCGACGTAGACATAGTGCAGGCCCGCCTCCCGACCGCAGGCCACGGCCCGCTCGATGGTGGCGGCGGGAGTGCGCGCCACCCCCCGGTCCCAGCGGTAGGCCGCATGGAAAGCGGAAACGTGCCAGGGCAGATTGGGGTCCACCGAGGCCAGAAACTCGGCGCAGGCCGTCAGTTCCTCCGGCGAATCGTTGAACCCGGGGACGACCAGCGTGGTCGCCTCGACCCAGATGCCCCGCGCGGCCAGCCAACGGATGGTGTCGAGCACGGGTTGCAGGTGCCCGCCAAGCTGCTGGTAGCCCTCTTCGGAAAAACATTTCAGGTCCACGTTGATGGCGTCGAGCCAGGGTTCGAGAAGGGCGAGGGCCTCGGGGCTGGCGAAGCCGTTCGACACGTAGCAGGTGCGGATGCCCGCCGCCTTGGCCTGGCGGAAGATTTCGAGGGACCATTCAAGGGAGACCAGCGGCTCGTTGTAGGTGCTGGCGATGGCCGGCGTCGCGCGGCGGCGGGCCTGGCGGACGATTTCGGCCGCCTCGATGCGCTGCGGGAGAGCCTCGGCCAACTCGTCCCGCCCTGCCTGCGAAATACTCCAGTTCTGGCAGAATTCACAGTGGAAATTGCAGCCCAGCATGCCGAAGCTGAGCACCTCGGAGCCGGGCAGGAAGTGGTAGAGCGGCTTCTTCTCGATGGGGTCGCAGGCCAGGCTCGAAACATAGCCGTAGGGCACATGCAGCAGGCCGTTCGCCACATGGCGGACCCCGCAGATGCCCCGGCCTCCCTCCGGGATGCGGCAGCGGTGCGCGCAGGCCACGCAGCGCAGGATTCCCCCCTGCTCCTCCCGGCAAAGCTCGGTCGCCGGGCGCGAGAGCGCCGGTTGCGCCGTCAGGGATGGGACCAGGGGTTGCACGGATAAACCGTCACCGTTTGAGGAAGTTGTATTTGAAGATATACCAGAAGGCGGCGATGCCGTCGCGCCAGCCGATCTTCTTGCCCTCGTCGAAGCGCCGCGCCCGGTAGCTGATGGGCACCTCGTAGATGCGGCAGTCGAGCCGGGCCAGCTTGGCGGTGATCTCCGGCTCGATGCCGAAGCGCGCGCATTCGAGGGAGAGGCTGCGGAACATGTCGCCCCGGATCATCTTGTAGCAGGTCTCCATGTCGGTGAGATGGAGATTGCTGCAAATGTTCGAGGCGGTGGTGAGCACCTTGTTGCCGAAATAGTGCCAGAAGCTGTCCACCAGGATTTCGCGGCCCGAGTAGCGGCTGCCGTAGACCACGTCGGCCTTGTCCTCGGCGATCAGCCGGAACATGCCGGGGAATTCCTCGGGCGAGTATTCGAGGTCGGCGTCCTGGATCACCACCGCGTCGCCGGTGACGTTCTGCTGGGCGGTGCGGATCGCCGCGCCCTTGCCCTTGTTCACCTCATGGTGCACGATCCGCAGATCGGGGGCGGGGGGCAGAGCCTCGAGAATCTCCCGCGTGCCGTCCGAGGAACAGTCGTTCACCACCACCAGCTCGATCTCGGCCACGCCGCAGTGGCGCACCCGCTCGATGATCTGCTCGACCGTGTGCCGCTCGTTGTAGACCGGGATGATGACCGACAGCTTCATGGGGGGGAGGGTCCTTCGGGTGGCGCGCGTCTCCGTCGCGCGGATGGGCACAAGATACGCCGCCAAGCCGCGCCGGTCAACAGCGCCGCCTGCATGGCCGAATGGCTACCCCGCTAGGATTCGAACCTAGACTAACTGGACCAAAACCAGTTGTGCTACCATTACACCACGGGGTATCCGGCTCCGCGCCCCACGCGGGGGCGGGCGTATAGCATAGCCTGCCCGGCGCGCATTTCCACCACATTCCGTCGGTCCGCCGGCAGGCGATCCGACCGACCGAAAAACTCGAACGGGGGCTTGGAACCCGGCGGCGGTTTCCGTATCCTATTAATTAGGCAGCCCACGGAGTCCCGACATGCAAGACCTCATCTATTGGTTTTCCGGCACCGGCAACAGTCGGGCGGTAGCGTCCTATGTCGCGACGGAACTGGGGGATGCCGAGTTGGTTCCCATGGTCAAGGCCGCAGGCGGCGAGGCGGCGGCGGCGGCGACCGTCGGTTTCGCCTTTCCGGTCTACTATTTCGGCCTGCCCCTGTTCGTGCTGGATTTTCTGAACCGGGTGGAGATTCCGGAAGGTGCCTTCGTGTACACCGTCGCCACCATGGGCCGCAGCCCGGGGGTGGCCCACCGCGAAGCCGCCGCCACCCTGCGCCAGCGGGGCATCGAGCTGTCCTCCGGCTGGTCGGTGAAAATGCCCGGCAACTACACGCCGCTCTACGGCGCCCCCTCGCCCCGTTTCCAGGAACACTGTTTCGCCGCCGCCAGAACCAAGGCGAAACAGATCGCCGACGCCGTGCGCGCCCGCCACTACGGCCGGATCGAGGATTCCTTCCTCCCCATGCGCATGGTCAGCCCCATGTTCCGCTGCGTCGGCAAAAAGCGCATTCCCGAGGCCGACCGGGCCTTCAAGGTCAGCGAGCACTGCACCTCCTGCGGTGTCTGCGAACAAGTCTGCCCGGTCCAGAACCTCAAACTCGAGGAAGGCCAGCCCACCTGGCAGGGACAGTGCCAGGAATGCATGGCCTGCCTCCAGTGGTGTCCGGTGGAGGCCATCGAGGTGGGCTGGATCACCAAAGGACGCACCCGCTACCGCCACCCGGCCTTCACGGCCGAGGACTTCATGCTCCACCCCGCCCCGGCGCATTGACGGCGGTCCTCGGGACATCGTGCGGCAACCTCGGATTCCGGTCGCTCCCGTACACTTGACGACCGGAGGAAAGCCTCTGTTTTTCCTCCTTGCAAATTGCCGGGCGGCAAGTAAAATTTGGTTTCTTTTATAGAAGTCCGGCCTTCTCCGTTCCACCCAATCCCATGGAGACCGCATGCGCACCCAATCCCGCCGTTTCACCCTGATCGAGCTGCTGGTGGTGATCGCGATCATCGCGATTCTCGCCTCGATGCTGCTGCCCGCCCTCCAGCAGGCCCGCGAGAAGGCCCGCTCCATCAGTTGCACGAACAACCTCAAGCAGATGGGGTTGGCGCTGTTCATGTACACCGACGACAACTCGGACTATTTCCCCTACTCCTACCAGGCGGTGGAAGGTTCCAGCCCGCTGAATCCCGCCACCCAGCAGTTGCTCTTCCCCTATACCGGCAACACCCAAATCTTCTTCTGCCCGAGCAACTCGAATCCCGAGGCCTACAACTGGTGGAACTACGGCTACCACCCCGATTTCACCCGGGGCAGCAGCTACATGTACAGCGAACAGTCCCAGCGCTACAAACTGCGCACCGTGCAGACCATCAGCCCGAGCACCTACGGCTATTCCACCGACGGCCACCTCTGCCCCAACGGCGGCAACTGGCGGTCGATCGACGACACCCGCGGGCTGACCGGCTTCTGGGACTTGCGCGTGACCTGGAGCCACAATAAACTGCTCAACATGCTCTGGGGCGACGGCCACGTCGAGGCGGTCCGCCAGCAGGGCGCCGAGCGCTACCGCTCCGATCCCCGCAGCTAACCGGCGCCGACGGACCTCTCCCGTCGCGCGCCCAACCACGCACGATGGGAATGACTATGAAATCGGTTCACCTGCGCTATGGGCGCGAGGGTTTGACGATCCGGGTTCCCGAGAGCGCCGAGGTGCTGGCGGCGAGCGGCGCACCCGCCCTGGCCGACCCGGCGGCGGCGGTCCACCGGGCGCTGGCCAGCCCCATCGGCTCGCCCCCGCTCCGCGAGCTGGTCCGGCAGCGCCGCCCACGCTCCGTGGTCGTCACCATCTCCGACATCACC
>LVAZ01000303.1 GCA_001603055.1 Victivallales bacterium Lenti_02 | reverse complement strand
ATCGAGCGCAATGTCTTCATCCGCAACCAGAACGGGTTCGACCTCGAAATCGGCAACATGGGCGAGGCCACCAGCTTTCTGGCCAACAACGTGTTCATCGACAACGAGCGGCAGGCGGTGCTGTCCCGCGAGTCGGGGGGGCTGGTGGTCCTGCACAACTTCATCGCCGGTTCCGAATATGGCTACCAGCAGGGAGCGGACATCAAGCGCGAGCATGGCAGGCAGCCACCGTGGTGGTGGAACGCCCTCCACCACTGGTGTTTCGGCAACCTCTTCGTCAACTGCCCGACCGCCATCCGCATGCAGCCGCCCGGCTATCTGGACCGCCCCGACCTCATCGCCGGACGGCGGCTGGACGGCAATGTCTACGCCCGCACCGCCCGGCTTTTCCGCCTCGAGGGCGAGGAGACTCCGCTCGATTTCGCCACCTGGCGCGAGCGCTGGCGGCAGCTCAACGACGGCCGCGACTGCGAGGAAAACAGCACCGCCGGCGCCGACTTCACCTACCGCTACGACGACGAGACGCTGACCCTGACCCTGACCTACAACGGCACGCCCCCGGCGGGGGTCTTCTCCCACGAGCGAATCACCCGGGACTTCCACGGGAACCCCTTGCCCGAAGGGGCGCTGGCGGGGCCGTTCCAAACCCTGCGCCCCGGCGAGAACGTCTTCCCCCTCTGGACCGGCATCCGCCCGCTGGCGCTCTACGAGCTGCCCCACGGCGGCAGCACCCTCGTTCCCTCGCCCGACGACGCTCTCCTTGACCATCCCTTCGACCCGGCGGTGAATCTGGTCCTCAACGGCGACTTCGCCGCCGGACTGGAGAGCTGGGACGCGGTGGTGACGGGCGATGCCAAGGCCGAGTTCACGGTCGCCGACGGCGTCTGCGCGGTGGCCACCGAGGCGGACGGCGGCAAGGAATGGGACATCATGCTCCGCCAGAACCAGCTCGTTCTCGAACGGGGCACCTACGTGGTCACCTTCGAGGCACGAGCCGATGCCGAGCGCCGGATGCTGGCCGCCGTCATCCAGGACGCCCTGCCCCAGCCCTCCTATTTCCGCCGGGTTCTCGACCTCAGCCCCACCTGGCAGCGGCACGAATACCGCTTCACCCTTCCCCGGCGGCAGCCGAACGCCCGCATCCATTTCCGCTTCGCCACCCACGGCACCGCCGACGCCCAGGTGCGCGACGTCTCGATCCGACGCATCCGCTAAGGAGAATCACCGATGTCCCGCAAACCCAACATCGTGTATTTTCTGGTGGACGACATGGGCTACGGGGATGCGTCCTGCCTCAATCCCGAGGGCAAAATCCCCACACCCCACCTCGACCGCCTGGCCCGGGAAGGCATGACCTTCACCGACGCCCATTCGAGTTCGGCCGTCTGCTCGCCCTCCCGCTACAGCGTCCTCACGGGACGCTACAATTGGCGGTCGAGCCTGCAACGCTTCATTGTCGGACTCTACGGCGAGCCGCTGATCGCGGCGGACCGCCTGACCGTCCCCGGCTTGCTGAAACAGCACGGCTACCACACCGCCTGCATCGGCAAATGGCACCTCGGCATGGGCTGGAACTTCTCCCCCACCGAGGCGGATTTCCATCCCCGTCCCGCTCCGGGCGCGGAGACTGCCGACTTCGAGGCCACCCCCGAACAGCGGCGACTCTGGCAGGCGGCGTTTTCCCAGCCGACCACCGGGGGACCGACCACGCGCGGGTTCGACTATTATTTCGGGGTGGACATTCCCAACTGGCCCCCCTATTGCTTCATCGAGAACGACCGCACGGTCGGCATTCCCTCGGAATTTCTCCCCTCCCGTCTGGTCGGCAACAATCTGGCCAGCTATTCGGGACCGGCCATGCCCTACTGGCACTTCGAGCAGCTTCTCCCCACCTGGGCGAAGAAGGCCGACCAGTACATCGGGGAGCGCACTGCCGCCGGCGAGCCCTTTTTCCTCTATCTGCCCATGACCTCGCCGCACACGCCGCTGGCGGTCAACAAGCCCTGGATCGGGAAAAGCGGCCTGGACAACCTCTACGCCGATCTGGTCATGGAGACCGACGCCGTCTTCGGACGGGTTCTCGACGCCCTCGAACAGCATGGCGTCGCCGACAACACCCTGGTTGTCTTCGCCAGCGACAACGGCTGCGCGCACTATATCGGCATCAAGGACATGGAGGCCCGAGGCCACTTCCCCAGCGGCCCGTTCCGGGGCTACAAATCCGACGCCTGGGACGGGGGCCACCGCATCCCCTGCATCGCCCGCTGGCCGGGCGTCATCCGGCCGGGCAGCCAATGCGGCGAGCTGGTCTGTCTCGCCGACCTCATGGCCACCTGCGCCGACATCGTCGGCGGCTCCCTGCCCAGCCAGGCGGGCGAGGACAGCGTCAGCCTGCTGCCGCTTTTCCGCGAAACCGGGGGCCCCGTCCGCGAGCATGTGGTGCATCACTCGATCGACGGCAAATTCGCCATCCGCGACCGGCGGTGGAAGCTGGTGCTCTGCCCCGGTTCCGGCGGCTGGACCCACCGGGACGCGGTGGCGGCCAAAGAGGGCCTGCCTTTGGTCCAGCTCTACGACATGCAGGCCGATCCGGGGGAGACGACCAATCTCCATGCTGTGCATCCCGAAAAGGTGAAAGCCATGTTGGCCCTGTTGAAGCGACTGGTCGCCGACGGGCGCAGCACCCCCGGTCCCCGGCAGGAAAACGATGTGCCCGTGGACATCTGGAAGCTCGATACCATGCCCGGCGTCACCCCCGATCAGATCGACGACTACTGATTTACGGCATCGCCGGGGCGGACATCCCCGCCACCCGTGTGCCATATCGAAAGGACCGGATTCCATGCCCCGCTTTGCGTTTGAAACGGAACGTGCCATCGGAACCTCCCTGCTGGGATTGGCTCTGGCCATGACTGGGGCAACCCTGGCCGAAGAGGCCCCGGCTGCACCCGGAGGCCGGGTGTGGTTCGTGGATCAGAAAGCGGCCAACGCCGACAATCACGGGCCGGGAAGCCAGGACCACCCCTTCCGCACCATCCAGGCGGCGGCCGAACGGGCCGAACCGGGGGACCGGGTGCTGGTTCGCGCAGGCACCTACCGGGAACGGGTGATGCCTCCCCGCAGCGGCACCGAGGAAGCCCCCATCGTGTACGAGGCCATGCCGGACGAACGGGTCGAGGTGAAGGGAAGCGAACCGTGGACCTCGCCCTGGACGGCGGACGGCGAGAACCCCCGAATCGTTTCCTCGCCCATCGACGAGAGTTGGTTCGCGGAGATTCCCAATCCCTACCGCCTCGCCATCCGCATCGCGCCTCCCGGCCAGGCGGGCGACCTGGCCCGTCCCCTGCCGGAGGAGGAAAGGAACCAGCCCTGGCCGCGCACCCTCGGCCAGATTTTCGTCCGCGGCGAACCGCTGGTCCAGGTCGAGAGTCTGCCCCTCCTGCGCAGCATGGAAGGGTCATGGATCGTTTCGGCCGACGGTGCCACCCTCCAGGTCCACCTGCCGGGCGACCTGCCACCCGAACGCCTCCTGCCGACTCTGGAATGGAGCGTGCGCAACCGGATTTTCGCCCCCTACCGCCGCGGCCTGCGCCATATCCACGTCCGCGGCTTCGTCTTCGAGCATTGCGCCAACCAAGGCCCCTTCCCCCAGGGCGGCGCGGTCAGCCCCCGCACCGGCAGCGGCTGGGTAATCGAGAACAATACCATCCGCTTCGCCAAAACCGTGGGCTTGGATGTCGGCTCCGAGTGCTGGGCCGTGGCCAACCTGCCCGAAACGGCCGAGGAGGACCGGCGGCTGATGATCCGCACCGCGCATAGCCCCGCCCCTTCCCTGATTGTCCGCAACAACACCATCAGCGACAACGGGCTGTGCGGCATCGCCGGCTGGCAATCCTCCAACGTGCGCATCTACAACAACCGGATCGAACGCAACAACCGCCTGTCCTTCTCGAAGGCCGACGCCCGCTGGGAGGAATGGGGCGGAATCAAACTGCACCATGCCTACCAGACGGTCATCGCGGCCAATATCGTCCGCTTCAACGAGGGCGCGGGTATCTGGCTCGACAACGGCTACAACCACGCCCATGTCACCGGCAATCTCGTGGTGGGGAACCGCCTGGCCGGCATCATGATGGAACTGGGCGCGGGAAGCGTGCTCATCGACCATAACATCGTCGCCCATACCCGTTCGGACGGGGGGTTCTACGACGGCATCGGCATCTATGCCCACGACGCCTCGGGGCTGACCGTGGCCCACAATCTCCTGCTCGGCAATGCCGGGGCGGGCGTGCTCCAGCGCACGGTCTCGGCCCGGGCCTACGGCGGCAAACCGGTGGGAACCTCGGACAACCAAATCGTCAACAATATCTTTCTCAACAACGAGAAGGGGGCGATTTCGCTGCCCTTCGAGAATTCCGTGGCCACCGGCAACCATTGCGACCACAATCTGTTCCTGGGCGGCGGCGCCTTCTTCCGGCTGAACAAATACTCGCGGGACACCTTTGCCTGGGAGGACGTCTGGACCAAACTCCGCGAGGCGGAACTGCTGGCGGAGGACGAGACGCCGACGGGGCCAGGCGTGTTCCGCCAACTGGACCTCGATGCCTGGCGCGCGGCCACCGGCTGGGATAGGGACAGCGTCGCGGCCGCTGCCAAAGGCTGGGAGATTCTGCCCTACCGGATGCTGCTGCGCTTGGACGTGCCGGAGGCCCTGCTGGCACTGGCATGCCCTCCCGTGCCGGAAACGACGGTGGACTTCCAAGGCTTCCCCCGGGAGGGCAACGGAACCCCCGGTCCGTTTCAGAATCTGGCCTCTGGCAAACATGAGTTGCCACTGACCCCCTACCGCTACCAGGAACCCCCGCCCCGGCGGGAAAAGACGAAATGACTTCCCACCCGCCAAAGGTCCACCCATGACGCGCCGCGAACTTGTCCAAGCCGCCATCCGGCATGAAGAGACTGCCCGGGTCCCCTACAACCTCCGGCCGGACGGCCAGATGCAGGAGAAACTGCGCGCCCATCTCGGGCGGAACGCTCCCCTGGATTTGCCTCTGGGACGGCTCGATCTGAACGATCTGTTCTTCGACAACGACGTGGAGATGATCCGCATTCCCTGGTGGACATGGTGGAACCTCGAGCGCGACTGGCGAGGGGCGGAGGCCCCGACCAGCCCGCCCCGGATCAAGGGCACCGGCAACTACGACACCTTCTACCAGGACCTCGCGGCCTTCCGCGAAGGCAACGACCGCTACATTCTGGCAATGGTCTACGGCAGCCACTTCGAGAAGGCCAACTTTGCCCGCGGCATCGAGAACTTCCTGGCCGACCTCGCGGGCGACTATGCCTTCGCGAAACGCCTGCTGACTTCGATTGTCGACCGGAATCTGGCGATGCTCGAAACCATCCTCGCCTGCGACGCCATCGACGGCGTGCTGCTGGGCAGCGACTGGGGCTCCCAGCAGGGGCTGCTTTTCAGCCCCGCCCTCTGGGACGATCTCATCCGGCCCGGCGAGCAACGCGAATACGACCTCATCCACGCCCACGGCAAGGATGTCTGGGTCCATTCCTGCGGCAAGATCGACGTGCTGATTCCGCGTCTGGTCGAGATGGGGGTGGACGTGCTCAACCCCTTGCAGCCCGAGTGTATGGACGTTCCCTCGATCAAGGCCACCTATGGCGACCGGCTCGCCTTCTGGGGCGGCATCAGCACCCAGCAGGTGCTGCCTTTCGGCACGGCGGACGAAGTCCGCGCCGAGGCGCGCCGCTTCAAGGCTATGATGCGCCGGGGAGGAGGCTACATTTTCGCCCCGGCCCAGGACATCCAGGTCGATGTGCCCATCGAGAATGTCCTGGCCCTTCTCGAAGTTGCCAGGGAACCTTGAAACCCTGTAATCCGGAGACGAACATGGCCACCCATCCGACCGACTGGTTCCGCGACGCGAAGTGGGGCGTCTTCTTCCATTACCTCGCCTCGCCCGCTTCGAGCAACAACGCCCCGAGCATGACGGTGGACGACTGGAACCGCCGCATCGACGGCTTCGACGTGGACACGCTGGCGAGCCAGCTCGCCGAGGTGGGCGCGGGCTATTTCTTCCTCACCCTCGGCCAAAATTCCGGCTTCTACCTGTCCCCGAACGCGACCTATGATCGCATTGTCGGGCGGACGCCCAGCCGCCTGTCCCGGCGCGATCTGGTCGCCGATCTGGCGGCGTCGCTCGGGCGGTACGACATTCCGTTGCTGGTCTATTTCACCGCCCTTGGTCCCGGCCAGGACCCCGAGGCGCTGACCAAGCTCAAATGCGCCCCGCCCTGGCGGCCCCACTGCGCCCTGGCTGCGACCCGCGACCAGGTCCAGGGCTGTGCCGACGAACGGCTCACCGAGTTCCAGCAGCTCTGGGAATCCGTCATCCGCGAATGGTCCCTGCGCTGGGGCAGGAACGTGCGCGGCTGGTGGATCGACGGGGCCTACTACGCCGACAAGATGTACCGTTTCCCCGACGCCCCCAACTTCGCCAGTTTCACGGCGGCGATGAAGGCGGGCAATCCGGCCTCCCTGGTCTGCTACAATCCCGGCGTCAAGATTCCCGTCATCAAGCACGCGCCGGAGGAGGACTACACGGCGGGCGAGGTGGCCAACTCCCTGCCCGTCTCGGTGAACCCCGGCCCGCCGTCCACCTGGGCGCCCATGCTGAACCGGTTCCTCGACGGCGCGCAGTACCACCTGCTCACCTTCCTCGGCGGCTACTGGGGCCGGGGCGAACCCCGCTTCACCGCCGAGATGCTCGCCGCCTACACCCGCTATGTCAACGACTTCGGCGGCGTCATCACCTGGGACGTCCCGCCCGCCGAGAACGGCACCATCCCCGACAGTTTCCTGCCCCTGCTGCGCTCGCTCCGCACCGCCACCCGGGAGTGAATACCAGAACTCGGGCAGGCAAGTAAGCAAGGCCCCCCCCCAAGCTGAACGCCCGTTTTCAGGGTGCGTGGTCCCAGGTAGCACGAGTTTCAGGATTTTCTCCGTGATAGCGCCAAAACCCATGTCGACCTTTCGCGTGGAGCGGTCGCGTCTCGCGACCACCCGTCCCGCGCCATGCCCACCTTGGCGGGTTGGCCGGGGCGTTCCCGGCGCTGCGCGCCGTGGCCACGAGGACGTGGCCGCTCCACACGCTTGATTTGCATGGTGGCGAATGAGGCGTCTTGCTTACCATTCCGGTGAGTTCCGGAATAGTCACGGGCCGTCCAGATACTTCCGCGTGGCGGACCGGGGCGGCCTCTGCTTGACTTCTTCCGGTTTCTCCAGATACGGGGCGAAATCCGCGTAGGCCTGTTGCATTTCCTTGCGGCTGGCCTCGTCCTTGATGACGGCCAGGGCGCGCTGGTAGAAGGACATGGCGAGGGGCGCGTCCGTCATATCCAGCCAGGCGATGTCCATCAGTGCGAGATAGGCGCGCGCGTTGTCGGGAAATTCCGCCAGAATCTCTTCGTAGGCTTGGATGGCGGCCTGGTAGTCGCCCTCCATGCGCCGGGCCTCGGCGGGGCCGTACACCGGCGGCGGGCGGCGGTTGCGCCGCTCGGGGTAGAACAGCCCCCCGAAGATGCCGTTCAACAGGTATACCGCGACAAATTCGGCCAAGGGGGGCGCCATGACGAAGGCCGCCAGAATCAGGCAGGCCGCCGACAGGACCAAAGTCCCCACCGCCCCGAAGCCTCCGGCCCGCAAGCCGCCGAGAAATAACTTCACCATCCCCACGAGTGCCAGCAGGCAGACGGGGATCCGCCACCACAGGCCAAGCCATTTCTCGGTCGGAATGTTGTCGGCCACGCCACACTCCGCAGGTTGGATGATCGATCAATAGGCGTCGATGGCGAACATGCTGCGGGCATTCGAGTGCATCTGGCTGCCCTTCATCCAGCTCACATGCCCGTCGCTGTAGAGATAATTCATCCCATCGCCGTGGCGGGAATAGGTCGGCCCCGCGCCGGTGTAGGCCAGCGGGGCGTCGTAGAACGCCGAGGAGTTGACGTTGGTGTACCAGGAGCCGATGGTGCCGCTGGACTCGCGGGCATCCATCGCCATCGCGATTTCGGACGGACGCTTGAGCTTGCCGAGCGTGACCAGGACGCTCCAGCCCGAGGTGCCAAAGGGGCTGGGCATGATGCGCTGGTTGTTGCCGTAGTCGGCAATGTTGTGGTGGTTGGCCTCGCTGGGACAGTAGTAGACGGCATTGCGGCCGCGGTTCGCGGTGGTTCCCGGCAGCACGTCGTTCATCAAATCCTGCCAGAAGGGAGCCGCCCACGAGTTGGCGAACATCGGCGGGAAGTACTCCTTGTTGTTGTCCGCGTAGAGGGCGACAGCCAGGCCCATCTGCTTCATGTTGTTCACGCAGGAGATGGTGCGCGCCTTCTCCCGCGCCTGCTGGAGAGCCGGCAGCAGCATCGAGGCCAGAATCGCGATGATGGCGATGACCACCAGCAGCTCAATCAGGGTGAACGAAAACCCGGAAAGGGCCCGCTTCGCCAGCCGGGAGGGACGGGGGAACAACAATTCCATCATCTCAACTCTCCTTTCGGGTAAACAAGTTGGATGCACGTCGTGAACGAATGCTAACCGCCACCGCCCGACATGCAAACCAAGTAGGCCAATCTTGCAAAACCACCGCACGGCATGCCGGACCTGGCGGAATGTCCTTGCGGGAACCGGGGCGCGGGGTACATTCGGTTTTTCCGTACCACAGGAGACCCGACATGGGCGCGCGCGCGATTCTCGTCACCGGCGGGGCCGGCTTCATCGGCTCGAACTTCGTCCGTCTGCTACTGGCGGAGGAGCCGGAACTGACGGTGGTGAACCTCGACGCCCTGACCTACGCGGGGCATCGGGCCAATCTCGCCGACTGCCTCGACCACCCCCGCCA
>LVAZ01000302.1 GCA_001603055.1 Victivallales bacterium Lenti_02 | reverse complement strand
TGATGGATTCTCTCCTTCCAACGCCCCAGTTGGGCGATGGGGTCGACGAAGGCCTCCACCTGGTGACACGGTTCCCACTCCAGGCCCAATCGCTCATCACCGATGCGCTCGAAGAGGAGACCCCAGGCTGCATCGTTGATGGCGATGTTCCACGCTCCGCGCTTCCACAGATCCCCCATGCGGCAGTTCTCCATCAGAATCCCCTTGACCCCCGCTCGATGACTTTCATCGAGCAGGTGGAGGAAGAGATCCTGCCAGCATTCCAGCGATGCTTCGACGCTCGCTCCCGCGAGCCGCCCGGCAAAGCCGGTGACGAACGGGGAGCCGAAGCGATGGGCACTTGCGATGAGGGTCGACCACCCCGATCGCACCGCATCGCTCTCCAGGGGGTTGCCCCACACCGAGAGAGCGGAGACGGAGAGGGAGGAGGTGTCCAAGAGCGTGCAGGCGGTGTCCAGCACCGCTTCATCCACCCGCTCCCAGAAGCTGAGGGAGAGCGACTCAAAGCCGGTCTCCTCCAGTGTCTTCACCAATTCGGCGGAGAGCTCGCCCGCCTCGACCAACGCCCCGATCTTGATCGTCATAGCTTCACCTCATCCAATACCGCCTGCACGGCGATGGCATCCCTCAGGTCAGGTCTCTCCCGCTCTCCGCCCGCTACCCAAGACTGAAAGCGCTCGTAGGTTGAGAGCGGCGAGACGCCCCGTACCACGGTGGTGGTGCCATCGAGGGCGGTGACGACAACGCTGTGGCGGTCACGGTCGGTGTTCATGGTCAACGACCCGTCCTCTCCGACTACTTTCAAGCTGAGGGCATCGACCCAGCTCTGATCATTGTACGCACAGCTGAGGTCGCATGCGATGGTATCCTGGACGGTGAACCGTCCCCGGTACGAGAGGAGAACCTCATCCTCGATCTCGGTTTCGACGGTCGCTGTGAAGCGAACCTCACCGAAGAGAGAGCGCAAAAGGTCGATGAGGTGGCTGCCGAGGTCGCCGAGGCAACCGTACGGGTTGAAGGCGCTCATCAAGCGCCACTTCCACCGAAAGACCTCGTCGGGGTCACCCCACGCGTGGGTCTGCTGCCACCCTTGGCGGTACGCGATCTCGATGCGCTCGATGCTGCCGAGCCGACCTGCCTCCAGCACGCTGCTCACCGCTGCGATGGCCGGGGTGTTGCGCTTTGAGAAGTTGACCATGCACACGGCATCCGCTGCATACGGCTCAAGGCGCGTGGCCTCCTGCAGCGTGGTGGAAAGCGGCTTCTCACAGAAGACGGCGAACCCGCTCTGCAGGGCAAGCTCGGTGCAGCAGACGTGGAAGGGGTCGGGCAGCGCACAGGCGATCGCATCACAGCGGGCGATGAATTTGACCAAGTCCTGGTACTGTTCGTATGCCTCTGCCACTTCGAATTGTTGGCAGAACTGGGCGCGGTGCTCAGCGTTGTGGTCGATGGCCCCGACGATGACGGCACCGAGGTCGGTGAACTTCTTCGCCTGGTACCTGCCCATCCCGCCACAGCCGATGATGACGAGTCTCATGCTCCCCCCACCAACGGGGCGGTAGACTTGCGTACGACGAAATCGGTCTCTGCCCAGCGTTGTACTGCCGGTTTTTTTTGTTCGATCATGTCGATGACCATCAAGGTCGCCTCCTTGCCCATCGCGGTGATCGGATGG
>LVAZ01000301.1 GCA_001603055.1 Victivallales bacterium Lenti_02 | reverse complement strand
CCCGCAAAGCCTCCGCGCCCCCGACCCCGGCCGGGCCACCGCCCGAACCGGAAACCACCCTCTCCCCGGCCCCGCCAACCCCGGCGGACGACACCCTCGCGGCCATGCGCGAGGCCCGCCAGCGCGCCTCCCGGCGGACCCGGCGGCACTGATTCGCGAAAGCACCATTCCGGGGGTATAGTTCCGGTCGGCCAGTAAAAAGCCAGTCGCCGGGTGAGGGGCTGGTTTTTTCGTTTCGGCGCGAGCCCTTCAACCAGAACACCTTACCAAGGGGGTACGTCGGCAGCATGGCGGCACACCCGAGCATTCAACGCTGGACCGTCCAGAACTCGGCCGAACTCTACGGCAACGAGAACTGGGGCGGTGGACATTTCGTCATCGGCGACGACGGCAAACTGCGCCTCGAACTCCACGGCGAGTCGGGCACCCGCTCCGTCTGTCTGATCGACCTGGTCGACGAACTGCAGGCCCGCGGGCTCGATCTGCCGGTGCTGCTCCGCTTCGGCGAACTGCTCGACGAACGCATCACCCTGCTCAACGAGGCCTTCGCCGCCGCCATCGCCCAGCTCGGCTACCGGGGCGAGTACCGGGGCATCTACCCCATCAAGGTCAACCAGCAGCAGCAGGTCGTCGAGGAAATCGCCCGCTTCGGCCGCCGCTACCACCACGGCTTCGAGGCCGGCAGCAAAGCCGAGCTGATGGCCGCCATGGCCTATCTCGACGACCCCAAGGCCTATGTCGTCTGCAACGGCTACAAGGACTACGAATTCGTCGATCTGGCCCTCTACGGGCGCATGATCGGGGTGCAGATCGTGCTGGTCATCGAGATGCCCGGCGAACTCGATCTGATCCTCGACCGCGCCCGCCGCCTCGGCGTCCGGCCCCTGCTCGGCGTGCGCATCCGCCCCGGCACCCAGGTGGGCGGGCACTGGAACGGCTCGAGCGGCGAGCGCAGCGTCTTCGGCCTCAACACCGCCCAGCTCATGGACGCCGTCGACCGCCTCCGCGCCGAGGGCATGCTCGACTGCCTCGAACTGCTCCATTACCATCTCGGCTCCCAGATTCCCAACATCCGCGACATCCGCAGCGGGCTGGCCGAGGCCTGCCGCTACTACACCGGGCTGGTCTCCGAGGGCGCCCGCATGGGCCTGCTCGATGTGGGCGGCGGCCTGGCGGTGGACTACGACGGCTCCCACACCAACTACGCCAACAGTTGCAACTACACCCTCGCGGAATACTGCAGCGACGTGGTCGAGGTGGTGATGACCGCCTGCGACGACGCGGAAATCCCCCACCCCTTCATCCTCAGCGAATCGGGCCGGGCCACCGTCGCCTACTACTCGATGCTGCTCTTCAACATCCTCGACGTGGGCCGCTTCCGCACCCATCAACTGCCCGAGAAAATCGACGAGGACGTGTCCGAGCTGATCCAGAACCTCGTCGAGGTCGAGCGCGCCCTCACCGCCAAGAACGCCCAGGAGTGCTTCCACGACCTCCTCTTCTACCGCGACGAGGTCCGCAGCCGCTTCGTCCACGGCACCGTCAGCCTGCGCGAGCGCGCCATGGCCGAGCAGATTTTCTGGAACGTCCTCGCCCGCATCAGCGAAACCGTCGACAGCCGCAAATTCGTGCCCGAGGAGCTGCGCGACCTGGACGATGTGCTGACCGACATCTACTACGCCAACTTCAGCGTCTTCCAGTCCCTGCCCGACGTCTGGGCCATCGACCAGCTCTTCCCGATCATGCCCGTCCACCGGCTCCACGAGCGGCCCAACCGCCAGGCCATCCTCTCCGACATCACCTGCGACTGCGACGGCAAGATCGACCGCTTCATCGACTTCCACGACGTGCGCCGCAGCCTGCCCCTGCACGAGCTGCGCGACGGCGAGTCCTACGTCCTCGGCGCCTTCCTCGTCGGCGCCTACCAGGAAACCCTCGGCGACCTGCACAACCTGCTCGGCGACACCCATGTGGTGAGCATCCGCCACAGCGAGCAGGGCAAGCTCGAATTCACCCGCGAAATCGCGGGCGACACCGTGGCCGACGTGCTCAGCTACGTCGAGTACTCGCCCAAGGAACTGGTCGAGCGCATGCGCCGCAAGGCCGAGCGCGCGGTCGGCGCGGGCGACATCGACGCCCGCCAGCGCCGCCGCATCCTCGACGCCTATCAGGCCGGCCTGCGCGGCTACACCTACTACGAAGACGACACGGACGTCTAGCCGGGAGAACCAGACCATGCCCCAGCCCAAACCCATCCTCATCATCGGCGCCGGCGGCGTCGGCAACGTGGTCGTGCGCAAGTGCGCCCAGCGCCCCGACGTGTTCGGCGAGATCGTCCTCGCCAGCCGCACCAAAAGCAAGTGCGACGCCATCGCCGCCGACCTCGGCGACCCCCGCGTCCGCACCGCCCGGGTGGACGCGGACAAGGTGCCCGAGCTAGTCGCCCTGATCCGCGACGCCAAACCCGCCATGGTCCTCAACATCGCCCTCCCCTACCAGGACCTGACGATCATGGACGCCTGCCTCGAAACCGGCGTCCACTACCTCGACACCGCCAACTACGAGCCCCCGGACGTGGCCCACTTCGAGTACAGTTGGCAGTGGGCCTACCGCGAGCGCTTCGCCAAGGCGGGCATCATGGCCCTGCTCGGCTGCGGCTTCGACCCCGGCGTCACCGGCGTCTTCACCGCCTACGCCCGGAAGCACTACTTCGACGAGCTGCACTATCTCGACATCATCGACTGCAACGCGGGCGACCACGGCAAGGCCTTCGCCACCAACTTCAACCCCGAGATCAACATCCGCGAGATCACCCAGCAGGGCCGCTACTGGCAGAACGGCCAGTGGGTCGAGACCGCGCCGCTCGAAATCCACCGCCCGGTCGAGTATCCCGAGGTGGGGCCGCGCGAGTCCTACCTGCTCTTCCACGAGGAACTCGAATCCCTGGTGGCCAACTTCCCCAGCCTCAAACGCGCCCGCTTCTGGATGACCTTCGGCCAGGAATACATCACCCACCTGCGGGTACTCCAGAACGTCGGCATGACCAGCATCAAGCCGGTCAACTACAACGGCATGGAAATCCAGCCGCTGCAGTTCCTCAAGGCGGTGCTGCCGGAACCCTCGACCCTCGGCGAGGGCTACTCGGGAAAAACCTCCATCGGCTGCCAGATCCGCGGCGTCAAGGACGGGCGCGAGCGCACCTATTTCGTCTACAACAACTGCGACCACGCCGAGTGCTACCGCGAGACCAAGGCCCAGGGCGTCAGCTACACCACCGGCGTCCCCGCCAGCATCGGCGCCGCCCTCATGCTCCAGAACACCTGGATGAAACCCGGCGTCTGGAACGTCGAGCAGTTCGACCCCGATCCCTTCATGGCCGAACTCATGGTCCGCGGCCTCCCCTGGCACGAACAGATCGACCAGCCCCTCGCCTTCGCGGACGTCCTGGAGAACCAGCGGTGAGTCGGTTTCCGACCGACCTGCCCAGCCCCTGCTTCGTCCTCGAACAGGCGGCGCTGCGGCGCAATCTCGCGGTGCTCGCCCGGGTCCAGCGCGAGGCGGGGGTGAAGATCATCCTCGCCCTCAAGGGCTTCGCCATGCACGCGGCCTTCCCCGAGGTGCGCCGCGTCCTGCCCGGCTGCACCGCCAGCTCGCCCTACGAGCTGCGCCTGGCCCATGAGGAATTCGGCGGCGAGGTCCACGCCTACGCCCCGGTCTATCCCGAGCGGGACTTTCCCGCCTACGCCCGGCACTGCACCCATCTCACCTTCAACTCGCTCGCCCAGTGCGACCGGTTCCGCGACCGCGCCCCCGGTGTCTCCCTCGGCCTGCGGGTCAACCCCCAGTACTCGCCGGTCGAGACCGACCTCTACAACCCCTGCGTGCCAGGCAGCCGCCTCGGCATCCGCGCCGAACTCCTCGGCGACCGCCTGCCCCCCGGCGTCGAGGGGCTCCATGTCCACAACCTCTGCGAATCCGCCGCCGACGCCACGGCCCGCACCCTCCTCGCCATCGAGGAGCATTTCGGCCGTTTCCTCCCCGCCCTCCGCTGGCTCAATCTGGGCGGCGGCCACCTCATGACCCGCGCGGGCTACGACCTGGACGGCCTGATCGCCGCCCTCCGGACCTTCCGCCAGCGCCATCCCCACCTCGACATCATCCTCGAACCCGGCTCCGCCGTCGCCTGGGACACGGGCGTTTTGGTGGCCACCGTCGAGGACGTGGTCGAGAGCGGCGGCATCCATACCGCCATCCTCGACGCCTCCTTCGCCACCCACATGCCCGACTGCCTCGAAATGCCCTACCGCCCCAACGTCGAGGGGGCCTGGGAACCCGATGGCCGGGGCTGGGAATGCCGCCTCGGCGGCTGTTCCTGCCTGGCGGGCGACTTCGTGGCCGGCTACGCCTTCGCCCAGCCCCTCCGCCCCGGCGACCGCGTGGTCTTCCGCGACATGATGCACTACACCATGGTCAAGACCAACACCTTCAACGGCATCCCCCTCCCCGCCATCGGCATCCTCGGCGAGGACGGCGGCTTCCAACTGGTCCAGACCCCGGACTACCACCGCGACTACCGGAACCGCCTCTCATGAACGACTCCGCCTTCCTGGCCAGCGAATTCCCCCCCGCCGACCCCCGGCGCGCCGCCTTCCATGTGATCCCCGTCCCCTACGAACATACCGTCTCCTACGGCCACGGCACCGCCGCCGGACCCGCCGCCATCCTCCGCGCCTCCCAGGAACTCGAAGCCTTCGACGGCACCGGCTGCCCCGGCCAGGCCGGCATCCACACCAC
>LVAZ01000029.1 GCA_001603055.1 Victivallales bacterium Lenti_02 | reverse complement strand
CCGCAGCCTCGAAGAACGCCTGCGAATCAGTTGCGGGATGGACCCCAGCGTATTGGCAACCCAAGCGCGAACCGCCATCGAAGAAGGGAAACACGACCAAGCCCTTTCCTCCCTTGGCCAGCTTATCCGGCTAGACCAGAGACTGACAACGAGTCTAGCCTGGATGGCAATCAGCAAATACCGCGATAACATCGTAGTCCAGCCATATTTCCATTTTTTGCTCCGCCTCTCTCCCAGCGATGCGGATGTGCTCCGGATCTACGCGAACTATCTCACGGATGTCCGCAAGGATCACGACCAAGCCGAGGTGTTTTACAAGCGGGCCGTCGAGGCGGAACCAGGAAATGCAATTGTCCTCAGGAACTACGCAGTATTCCTCACAACCGTCCGCAAGGACTACGACCGCGTCGAGGAATTCTACAGGCGGGCCGTCGAGGCAGAACCAAGGGACACGATCACCCTCCTGAGCTACGCGACCTTCCTCACGACCGTCCGCAAGGACCACGACCAGGCCGAGGATCTCTACGAGCGAGCCATCGAGGCGGAACCAGGGAATGCATTTGCCCTCCGAAGCTACGCGAGTTTCCTCACGAACTTCCGCAAGGACCACGACCGCGCAGAGGAGTTCTACAGGCGGGCACTTGAGGTGGGCCCAAAGGACGCATTTGTCCTCGGGAGCTACGCGGACTTCCTCACCGACGTTCGCAGAAGCCATGACCGCGCAGAGGAGTTCTACAGACAGGCAATCGAGGTGGACCCAGAGGACGCATTTGTCCTCGGGAACTACGCGGACTTTCTCGTCAATGTTCGCAATGACCGCGACCGCGCCGAAGAGTTCTACAGGCGAGCCGTCGAGGCGGACCCAGGGGATGCGTTTGTCCTCGGGAACTACGCGGACTTCCTCACCAATGTTCGCAATGATCGCGACCGTGCAGAGGAGTTCTACAGGCACGCCGTAGAGGCAGCCCCAAGGAATGCGTTTGTACTCGGAAACTACGCGGATTTCCATAGTGAATTCAGCAAGGACCACGGCCGAACCGAGGAGTTCTACAAGCGAGCCGTCGAGACGGACCCAAAGAATTCAGTAGTCCTCGGCAACTATGCAATCTTTCTCGCGGACAAACTCAAGGACCATGACCGTGCGGATGAGCTCTTCAGACGAGCCGTCAAGGCGGACCCAGGAAATGCAATGGCCCTCGGAAATTATGCGGTTTTCCTCAGGAACGTCCGCAAGGACCATGATCGCGCCGAGGAGTTCTACGGGCGGGCCGTCGAAGCGGACCCTGGGAATGCATTTGTCCTCGGGAGCTACGCGGACTTCCTCACGTACATCCGCAAGGACTACGACCACGCAGAGAAGTTGTACAGGCGGGCCATCGATGCGGACCCTGGGGATGCGAGAATGCTCGGAGGCTACGCAACCTTCCTCACGGATGTCCGCAAGGAACACGACCGTGCGGAAGAACTCTTCCTCAGAAGCATTGAGCTTGATTCCGATGAGGCAGACCATAGGGTCAACTACAGCAAGATGCTGTTTGCCCTGGGCCGTTCGGACGAGGCCAGCGAACAGATGCATCTTGCCTGGGAGAAAAGCCAAAGAGACATTGACCGCCTTGAACTATGCTTCTACGCCTACGCCCACCGGGCCGAACCGCCGCCGGACCAACCTTTGCCCCGGATGAAGGCGTTGCTGCATGCCGGCACTCGCTCGCCGGGCTGGCGGCTGGCGGCGAATGTGGAACGGGCGGTGGCCGACGGGCATCCGGAACCGGAGTTTCTGGCGGCTCTGGCGGCAGTGGTGGCCGACGAGAAGCCCATCGAGTCCCTAGACGCCTTCGCCGTTTGGCGCGACACCGCCGCCTATTCGGGATAGCCGCGCCCCGACGGCACTCATTCTTCGTGCGTTTCGTGGGTTTCGTGGCTGGTTTTCCGGAATTCGCTTGACCGGGGGCGGATGGGGAGGGATGGTGCGGAATGGTCATTTCCCAGGAGACAACCCCATGACGTATGTCCGCTTGCTGCTGTTCGTCGCCACCGTCGGCGTGGTCCGGGCCGGGGAACTGGCGAATCCGGGATTCGAGGAGGTGGCGGACGGGAAGCCTGCGGGCTGGACGATCCGCGATACGTTGACCGCGCTGGTCGAGGGGCAGGCGGTCGAGGGCGAGCGCTGCCTGCGGATTGTGGACGATTCCAAGGAGAAGGGCACGGACATCCAGTCGAACCGTTTCCCGGTGACCGGGGGGCAGCTTGTCGCCCTGCGGCTCAAACTGCTGCTCGAAGCGGGCGACCGGCAGGGGCTGGGCGTCTATTTGAAACTATGGGACGCGGACGGCAAGGAACTGGTCGAACCGCGCGAGCGGCAGGCGGCGCGTCCGCCCATGACCCTTGGCGAATGGACCGAGACGGTCGCCGTCTACGAGATTCCCGAAAATGCCGTCCAAGCGGCGGTCTGGCTCCACACCTTCAGCGTGGCCGTGACCACCTGCCGGGTGGATGATCTGGCCCTCGCGCAGATGCCCTCCGAAGTCAACCGGCAGGCGGGCGACTGGACCGGCGGCGAGTTGACGCTCCTTCCCGAGGGCGGCATGGCCGTGCGCTGGACCCATCTGCGCAGCCCCAGCCTGACCCGGACCTTCGACCCGCCCGCCGACTGGAGCGAAATGGGCCTGCTCTCCTTCCGCCTCCACTCGGCCAAAGCGACCGGGGCCGGTTTCCTGCTGATCCTGAATTCGGAGAATCCCGCCACCGAGGGGGCCGACTACTACAGTTTCGGCATCAAGCAGGACTGGGAGGGCTGGCGCGAATTCCGCCTGCCCCTCGCGGAACTGGGACACGCCCGCGAACCTCTGGGCTGGAACACCATCAAGGCCGTCACCTTCACCGCCTCGGGCTGGAACAACACCCCCCATCCCGAGGGCGTCGTCCTCCTCGCCGACTGGCAGGTGACCGACGAGCAACGCTTCGGCCCCACCATGGACGATGCCGCCTTCTTCGCCGCCCTCGATCTCGATCTTCCCGCGCTGGCCGCCGTCAAGGCAGCGGTGGACGGGGGCGACCTCGCCGCCGCGAAGAAGGCCTTCGCCGAGCATATCCGCAACCGCGACTGGCCCGCCTGGCGGATCGACTGGCGCAAGCATCCCATGCGCGGGGTCAAAGTGCCCCGGCCCGAGGACGACAAGGACCCGGACAGTTGGGACTACTACTCGGCCTTCATCACCGTCGACTGGCAGGGCTGGCGGAAATTCGTCTTCAAAAAGGAGGATTTCCCCGCCCGCAGCTTCGTCGAGGGCAAGGGCTGGCAGGGCAAGCAGCCCATCGGCTGGCACTGGATCAAATTCATCCAGTTCAGCGCCACGGGCTGGGGCCTGACGCCGGACGCCAAAACCGTGCTCCACTTCGACGACATCCGCCTGGTCGGGCCGGAACGGACCGTGGTGCTGGACGATTTCGAGGGGGCGACCCCGGCCTTCGCCGGGCTGGAACGCTCGAACGAGCAGGCCCGGACCGGCATGGCTTCCGGGCGCTGGGCCAATCTGCCCGCCAACACCCGCCTCAGCAACTGGGACATTCCCCACGACTGGACCGAGTTCGAGCAGATCGAGTTCTGGCTCCACGCCGAGGAGGCCACCGGCGCCCGCTTCGTCATGATCCTCGATTCCGACGCCCCCCGCGGCCACGCCAAGGCCGAAAAGCTGCTGAACAAGGAATTCAACTTCCCCTTCAGCAACCGCGACTGGGCGATCACCTTCGACGGCCCCATCGACTGGCACGCCAACCCGACCGAGGGCGTGAACCGCACCCATCTCTGGAACGAATCCCTCAACCGCCACTTCCATTTCCGCGATCTCTCCACCGCCTACTGGGAAAGCGGCGACGACCGCTATGCCCAGGGCATCGCCGACCATGTCATGGACTGGATTCGGCGCAATCCCCCGCCCCTGCTGTCCTCCGGCAACGGGTCGGCCATGACCAACTGCACCTGGCAGACCCTGACCACCGGCATCCGCATGGAAGGCATCTGGCCCGACGCCCTCTACCGCTGTCTCGGCTCCCCCGCCTTCACCGACGACGTCGTCGTCGCCATGGTCAAAAGCAGCGCCGACCAGGCCAACCATCTGGTGAAGAACCCCACCGGCGGCAACTGGCTCACCGAGGAGTCCATGGGCGTCTACACCGTCGGCACCCTCTTCCCCGAATACCGCCAGGCCAAGGAATGGCGCCGCGTCGCCATCGAGCGCCTGAACCGCCAGCTCGACGAGGATGTCTATCCCGACGGCATGCAGATCGAACTCGCGGCGGGCTACGGCAACTGGGTGATCTCGAACTTCGCCAATCTGCTCGACCGGGCCGGCGCGGTGGGTCTGCGCGACGAGATTCCCGCCGACTTCCTCGCCCGCCTGGAACGGGCCTACAACTACCACTTGTACGCGATGATGCCCAACGGCGCCATCCCCGGTCTGAACGATTCCGGTCCCGCCAATGTGCGGGGCCATCTGGAGAAAGCCTATGGCTTCTTCCCCCGGCGCGCGGACTTCCTCTTCGGCGCCACCCTGGGCGCCCAGGGCGCCGAGCCCGCGCAGACCTCCTACGCCTTCCCCTATACCGGCCATTTCGTCATGCGCTCGGGCTGGGACGCGAACGCGGTCTACGCCCTGCTCGATTCCGGCCCCTTCGGCTACGGCCACCAGCACGAGGACAAGCTGCATTTCCTGCTCTACGCCCACGGCCGCCAACTGCTCCTCGATCCCGGCAACTACTCCTACGACCGCAGCCCCGCCCGGCACTACGTGCTCGGCACCCACGGGCACAACACCATCATGGTGGACGGCGAGGGGCAGGCCCGCCGGGGCAACCGCGACACCTACGTCTGGCCCAAACCCTGGGACACCCCGACCCCGCGCGGCGACGACACCCTCTGGCTCTCCACCCCCGAGGCCGATTTCGTGCGCGGCAGCTACACCGACGGCTACGGTCCCAAAGCCGCCATCAAGGTCACCCACACCCGCCGCCTCGTCTTCGCGAAACCCGACTACTTCATCCTGCTCGACACCCTCGAACCCGAGGGGGATCAGGAACACACCTACACCAGCCTGTTCCACATCGACGACACCGAGGCCGGCCTCGACGAAACCACCCTGGCGGTCCGCACCGCGACCCCGGACAAGGCCAATCTCGCCCTGGTCCCCGCCCGCCGGGACGGCCTGTCGGCCCGCGTGGTGAAAGGCCAGGAGGAACCCTTCCAGGGCTGGTCCAGCCATCCCTGGCGGGCCATCCCCACCGCCGTCTACACCTGGCAGGCCAAGGGGCCCAGCCACCAAGCCATGATCGCCTATCCGCTCCGCCCCGGCCAGGAATGCCCGGTGCGCGACGTCTCCCTGGCCGTGGAAACGGGCCGGGCCGTCGTGACCGTGCAATGGGCCGACGGCGCGGCGGACCGCTGCCAATTCGTTCTGGACGGCACCGCCGACCCCTTCGCCCTGACCCGGCGGCGATAGCCCGTCCGGAACGGGAAAAACCGCTTTTTTCCGCCGGGATTCCCCGTCGGTGGCATGACAGACGGAAGGGGGCGGGTATATTGCCCGGACGGTTGCCGGTTCCCCCCCGCCACCCGGTCCATTTCAGGATTCACGCCCACTGGCCCGCCGAGGACGATTTTGCAGACCTTCATCTGGCGACAATACCAATTCGACCTGCCCGACGACTGGGAAATGCTCCAGTTTTCGCGCAACCCCGAGTTGGGGAGCTGCGTCTTCGCCGACCGTCGCCAATTCCGTTTCGAGCTGAACTGGCGCGCCGTCCAGGGAACGCCCGACTTCGACCGCATGCTGTACGACTACCAGGCCCGGCTCGAGGAGGACGGCCTCCAGGGCGTGCGCCGCCTCGAACATCAGCGCTGGCACGGGGTCCGGGGCGAGGCGGGGCACAGCCTCACCACCCGCTACGGCCGCTACATCGCCGAAGACCGGTCCCTGATCGAACTGGTTTTCATCTGGCCCAAGGAATGGGATTCGGCGCTCGAAAAGCGCATCCTCGACTCCTTCCGCCTGATCGTTCCGGAAGAGGGTTTGGTCCGCTGGCGGGCCTATGGCATGGACCTGCGCGTCTCGGCGGGCCACGAACTCTGGAAAGCCGACGTCCCCCCCACTTCCGCCGAACTGCTCTTCACCGCCCAGAAGGGCTACCGGTCGCAATGCTTCTCCCGCTTTGCCATGGCCGAGGAATGGCTCACCCTCAACCCCGGCGACTGGCTGCTCACCCGGATTCCCCGCGGCTTCCGCATCGACCAGCAGACCAGACACTTGCGGGATGGACACGAAATCTTCTCCGCCAGGGGGTTGCGCTCCCTGCCCACGGTCAAAAACATGTTCCTTGGCAGACGGGAGATAAAAGCCTCCGCCTGGATTTGCCCTGAGGACAAGAGGCTGTACAGTTTGGTTCTTGTTTCCACGAATCGAGTTGTCGAAGCGGAGTCCCGCATATCCCTTCGTTGCTGTAGCCATATGGAGGTCAATCCTTGAACTCGGCACCCGGCAACGACGGCCCCTGGCAGGGACTTCTCCGCTCCCGGCCCGTGCGCAACGCCGCAGCCCGCGTTGTAACCCAGGACCCTGACCACGTGATCGTCTTTGTGCGCCAGAAACGCCCCGCCTTCATGATTCCGCCCCTGTCCTGGATCGTTCCCTTCAAATCCGAGCGGCGCGCCGTACTCGACAAGGTGGGAACCCTGCTCTGGCGGCTGTGCGACGGCGAGCGCACCGTCGAACAACTGGTGGACGCCTTCCGCGGCCGCTACGGACTCACCTTCCATGAGAGCCGGGCCGCCGTGACCGGATATCTCAAACTGCTGACCGAACGAGGGGCCATCGCCATCGCAACGCAGGAAGCACCATGAAGAAAGTGATCAACGTCGCCGACCAGCCGTGGCTGGGCCTTTCCCGTATCGTCCAGATCACGGTCGACGGCATCCGCTACCGCCTGTTCCGGGCCTCCGTGACGGTCGCCGTCATCGCCGTGGCCGTCGCCTTCCTGATGAACATCCTCAGCGAGAGCCTGATCAAGCGCTCGGTCGCCCAGAACACCCGGGAACGCATCAACGAGATGCGCATGATCCACGAGTGGAGTTCCCGCCTCACCGCCCCCGGCAACCCCGAGTCCATCCTCCGCGAAATGGCCCGCTCCACCGCCGACAGTCCCATCTACCGCGAAGTGGTCGCCATGACCGACTTCACCCCCGAGGAGATCGCCGCCCTCCACCAGCAATGCCGCCAGGGCGCCGCCTACCTTGACTTCTTCGCCAAGCTCGACTACGCCCGCCGCCGCAACCTGATCCACACCGCCACCGGCATCGGCATCTTCCGCCGCCTGAGCACCCCCGCCGGCATGGAGCAGTTCACCCGCAACATGGACCTCATCCGCTCGGTCAAGTTCATCTCCACCTACGACGAACTGCAAGCCTACCTGAACGAGTGGCCCACCCTCCAGGCCAACCTCCGGAAGGTCGTCGAAGCCCGCACCCGCGCCGTCGCCCAAGTCCGCAACCACCTGCGCGGACGCCCCATCGCCCGAGTCCTGGCCGAGACCGACCGCACCTTCGGCGACGTCATCCGGAACGCCGGCTTCGCCTTCGACGCCGACGCCGTCGCCCCCACCGTCATGGCCCAGGCCCAGGCCGAGCTGGACGTGCAGCGCATCCAGGAAACCATGGACAGCAACGCCTGCAAGCAGCTCATCGCCCAGCGCGCCAACGTCCTGCCCGCCGACGTGAACGTGGTCATGATGTGGAACTTCCTCGGCAACCAGCGCTTCGCCGAACGCTATCTCGAACGCATGCGGCAGGAGAACGAGAAGGCCCTCGCCTACGAGGAGAAGCAGCGCGACCGCTCCCCCGAGGCCGTCAAGGCCCTCGCCACCATGGAGCAGGGTACCCGGCTCAACGCGGAAGGGCTCGTCCCCGAGCGCCTGGTGGAGCTGGCCAGGGCCCGCGACGAACAGGCCTCCCTGCTCCGCGCCGAGCGCCTGACCGTGGGTGCCGGCCTGGGCTTCATGGGCCTGGGCGAGCGCCTCGCCTGGCTCCTCTTCGTCTCCCTCCTCGTCTGCGGCATCGGCATCGCCAACGCCATGCTCATGACCGTCACCGAGCGCTTCACCGAGATCGCCACCCTCAAATGCCTGGGCGCGCTGGACGGCTTCATCATGCTCATGTTCGTCCTCGAAAGCAGCTTCCTCGGCCTGGTCGGCGGCATCATCGGCGCCATCCTCGGCGCCCTCATCGGCCTGTCCCGCATGCTGGCCGCCTTCGGCCTGAACTTCGCGGGCGCCATCCCCGCCACCGACATCGTCGTGGCCATCTTCGCCTCGGTCGTCATGGGAATGCTGCTGGCCGCCTTCGCGGCCGTGCTGCCTTCCTTCAAGGCGGCACGTCTGGCACCTATGGAAGCAATGCGCATCGAATAGCGACCGACAGAACGAGCTGGCACTGACCATGGCAGAAACAACCGAAACTCAGAACAGCACGGGCAAACAGCGGGTCATCATCCGCACCGTGGGCCTCAAGAAGAGCTACGTCATGAAGGACGTGGTCACCGAAGCCCTGCGCGGGGTGGATGTGGAAATCTTCACCGGGGAGTTCATCTCCGTCATGGGGCCCTCGGGCTCCGGCAAGAGCACCTTCTTCAACATGATCGGCGCCCTCGACAGCCCCACCACCGGGCGCGTCTTCATCGACGAGGTGGACGTGGCCCAGCTCACCGCCGAGGAACTCGCCTACCTCCGCTGCCACAAGATCGGCTACATCTTCCAGAGCTACAACCTCATCAAGTACATGACCGCCCTCGAAAACGTCACCACCCCGATGGCCTTCGGCGGCGTCCAGCCCGACCAGGCCCGCGAGCGCGGCATGGACCTCCTCGACCTCGTCGGCCTCAAGGACCGCTGGCACCACCGCCCCATCGAGATGTCCGGCGGCCAGCAGCAGCGCGTCGCCATCGCCCGCAGCCTGGCCAACAACCCCAGCGTCCTGCTCTGCGACGAGCCCACCGCCAACCTCGACCTGCACACCGGCCAGGACATCCTCAACATCCTGCGGCGGCTGAACAAGGAAAAAGGCGTCACCATTATCTGCGCGACCCACGACCACCGCATGATGGACATCTGCGACCGCCTCATGTGGATCCGCGACGGCCAGATCGACCGCATCGCCCGCCGCGACGAAGTCCACGTCGAGGTCGGCGGCATCGGCGGCATGGACGAGTGAACCCGGGAACGAGGCGGAAAGGATCCCAAGCGACGATGAGACATATTGCCCTAGCAACCCTGGCCCTGGCCACCTGCCTGCTTCTTCCCAGCCTCGGCGCGGCGCCGGTCTCGGCGGCCTTCGCCGAGGACAGCCGGATGCTGACCCGCGACCCCCACCGGCTCTCCGGCACCCCCGAACTCCACCGGGCGGCCGACTATGTGCTCGAACGCCTGCGCGGCATCGGCCCCGACCAACTGTTCGTGCAGCCCTTCGCCACCGCCCAGACCAGGATCAACCTCTGCGAGGCCACCGTCGCCGGGCGGACGCTGCCCCTGCTGCCCATGCGCCCCAACGGCATCATCCCCCCGGTCACCCCCGAGGAGGGCATCACCGGCAAGCTCGTCAACGTGGGCAAGGCCGACGCCGACGCCTTCGCCCGGCTCTCGGTCAAGGACTGCATCGTGGTCATGGACTACAACACCGGCGAAACCTGGCTCCGCGCCTTCCGCCTGGGTGCCAAGGCCGTCATCTTCGTCCGCAACGGCCCCACCGAGGCGGCCCACCCCCACTACATCGAAAGCAGCGCCAACCTCCCCCGCTACTATTACGACGGAAACGCCGCCGACCTGCCCGAAGGCGAAACCGCCACCCTGCGCAGCTCCATCGTCTGGGAAGGCGGCGAAGGCCGCAACCTCATCGCCTACTTCCAGGGCGTCGCCCCCAAGTTCAACGAGGACGCCAACGCCCGGGAGGAACTGATCATCCTCGCCGCCAACCTCGACAGCTTCGGCGAAATCCCCCGCATCAGCCCCGGCGCCCGCAGCGCCACCAACTGCGCCGGCCTGCTGAAAATCGCCGAATATCTCAAGACCAACCGGCCCCGCCGCCATGTCCTCCTGGTCTTCTTCGACAACCAGGCCCGCTGCCATGCCGGCGCCAGCGAGTTCTACCGCGCCCTCGAGGACGACACCGAAGACCACAAGGTCGAGACCCGCCTCCTCTCCGCCGAGACCGAGCGCGTCTTCGTGGACAAACTCATCGAGCTGGCCAACGGCGACGCTCCCCTCACCACCGATTCCGCCGCCCGCCGCCAGCTTCTCGACCGGCTCGCCAACAAGTCCAAGGCCCAGGCCGAATACGTCAAGGACGAAGCCTACCGCCTGCGCATCGAGCGGATGAGCTACGAGAAAGAGCACGGCGACGACATGCCCGCCGACATCGAGGCCCGCTGCGCCGAGATCGGCCGCGCGCTCGCCGACGACGTGCTGCCCCGCAACGACGCCTGGAACTCCCTCCAGCGCACCATCGGCAATCTGCGCCGCAGCTTCGCCGTTCCCGCGGAGGTCGCCTTCGAGAGCGACGCCGTCCAGGCGATGTTCGAGCGAATCCTCGCCGAAGTCCGCATCGACCTCGACCTGCGCAGCCAGGAACTCGCCTTCGAGGCGCAGGCCCTGGCGGCCAGCAAGAGGCTCAAGGACCTCATCGGCCAGCACTGGATCTGCCTCCATGCCTCCCTCAACCTCAGCGACACCTCCCGCCTCTGGAGCCTGGTCATCGGCGGCGATTCCGCCGTCCGCTCCTGGCAGGACAACCCCGGCCTCTACGGCAGAATCCAGGCGGTCTTCGTCCGCGCCCACGACACCTTTGCCGCCATGACCGGCGGCGCCAGCCTCTTCCTGCGCGAATCCGCCGACCAGACCCTGCCCCAGACCCGCGTCCTCTGGGGCGCGCCCTTCCTCGTGCACAGCGGTGAAGTGGCCGGTCTCTTCGGCATCTACAACCTGGCCTTCGGCACCGTCCAGGAGGGGCTGCCCCGCGAAGGGACTCCCGACGACACGCTCGACCATCTCAACCTCGGCATCATCGAGGCCCAGGTGGACGACATCGCCCGCTTCCTGGCCGGGCCGGCCGAGGCGTTCGCGGACGGCGGCGACCTGGCCGCCCTGCTCGACAATCTGGCGAAGATCAACACCCGCGTCAAGAACGCCCGCGGCGACCAGGAAACCACCGCCGCCCGCGCCGAACTCGACGCTTTCCGCAGCGCCAACCCCGTCCTTGCCGCCGTCGCCAACCAGGAGGGCCTGTCCCTCCGGCGCAGCATCGTCGCCGGCAAGGAGTACATCACTCCCGCCTTCAAGGACGACAAGATCGTCGCGCCCATGGTCATGGGGCTCCTGCCCGGCAGTTCCATCCCCAACACCCCCATGCCGGGCGCCATCGTCCAGTTCCGCCTGCGCGCCTCCTTCAGCCTCGCCTACGAACCGAACAAACCCTTCGGCTTCGACAACTTCCAGGTCCTCCGCACGTCCCGCAACGGCGTCTACTCCGTCGGCCCCGTCACCGGCGGCGGCGCCTGGAACTCCCGCGGCGGATTCGCCGCCGCCTTCGACCAGCAGGGCAACATCACCGACGTGTCCGACCTCAACACCTACCGCGGCATCCGGTCGCGCCTCAACGTGTTCCGGGGCAAGGCCGGCATGGCCACCCTGCCCCCCCAGCTCCGCACCAGCCGCCTCCCCGGCGAGGACATCCAGGTGCTCAGCGCCCGGGCCAACGCCGGGCTCGACCGCAAGAAAGCCTTCTTCGAAACCGCCGACGGCATCGTCACCTGGTACAGCGAAGAGCGCGAGAAGGCCGTGAAGCTCTTCAGCCTCCAGCAGTTCGTGGGCCTCAACAACGGGCCGGAATATCTCGTCCCCGACCAGCTCGTCGAGGAACCCTTCGGGGAGGGATTCCCCATGCACAAGGGCAAGCTGGCCTTCGACGTGCCCGCCCGCTCCTCCGCCGACCTCTGGCGGCTCAACGAGTCCCGCCTCAAAATCCTCCGCGACCGGAGCATCCAGGAAAGCTCCCTGGCCGAACTGCACGGCCGCGCCGAGGACCTGCTCATCGAGGCCCGCGAGGAGCCCTCGCCCCTCCGCCGGGAGTCGCTCAACACCAGCGCCTTCTGGTCCTCCCAGCCGGTCTACCGCAAAGTCCGGGCCATGCTGGACGACCTGGTCTTCGCCGTGCTCATCCTGCTCGGCCTGTCGGTCCCCTTCGCCTTCGCGGTCGAGCGCGTGGTCGTCGGCGCCACCACCATCTACCGCCAGATCAGTTGGTTCGCCGGCTTCTTCGCCGCCACCTTCATCATCCTCTATCTCTCCCATCCCGCCTTCGCCATCGCCAACACCCCCATCATCATCTTCCTCGGCTTCGCCATCCTGGTCATGTCGGTCGGCGTCATCGCCATCATCATGCGCAAGTTCGAGTACGAGCTGAAGGCCATGCAGGGGATGACCGCCACCGTCCACGTCTCCGACGTCTCGGGCATCAGCACCTTCCTGGCCGCCATGCACATGGGCATCTCCACCATGCGCCGCCGCCCCATGCGCACCACCCTCACCGCCACCACCATCATCCTCCTCACCTTCACCATCCTCTGCTTCGCCTCCTTCGGCACCCAGTCCGGCATCGTCACCCTCTTCTCCGCCCCCAACCCCGCCTATACCGGCATCTACGTCCACAACGTCAACTGGAACCCCGTCAGCCAGGACCTCGCGGTCGTCATCAAGGGCCGCTGGAACGAGCGGGTGAACGTCTGCCGACGCTTCTGGATTTCCCCCAGGACCCAGGACAACCCCGGCCTGCTGGCCAGCCTGCCCGACGGCACCCGCCCCGTCACCATCCGCGGCGTCCTCGGCCTCGACGCCCACGAATTCGCCCCCCGGCCCGACCTGGTCGAACTCTTCGGCGAAGTGGGCGACGACTCCCTCGTCATCACCAGCGCCGTCGCCCGCCACATCGGCGTCGACGTGGGCGACAAGGTTCTTCTCAAGGGGCGGCTCCTCACCATCAGCAAACTCATGGACGCCGTCCAGGTCTCCGCCGCCAAGGACATGGACAACAGCTCGATTCTGCCGGCCGACTTCACCGAGGCCAGCAGCACCCAGCAGACCACCACCGACGGCGACCAGGAAGCCGAAATGATGAGCCAGCGCAACTGGGCCAGCCTGCCGGTGGACTCCGTCGCCATCGTCTCCGCCGGCACCGCCCGCAGCCTCGGTGCCAGCCTCTACGGCATCATGCTCTACACCGAGGACAACGCCGCCGCCGTCGAGATCGCCGAGGAGCTGGCCCGCATGATGCCCATCCCCATCGCCGCCACCCGCGAGAACGGCGTCTACCGCCACATCCTCGGCACCGTCCTCAGCGCCAGCGGCGCCCGGGACCTCTTCTTCCCCATCCTCCTCGGCGGCCTGGTCATCTTCGGCACCATGCTCGGCTCCGTCGCCGACCGGCAGAAGGAGATCTACACCTTCAGCGCCCTCGGCCTGGCCCCCCGCCACGTCGCCACCCTCTTCTTCGCCGAGTCCATCGTCTACAGCCTCATCGGCGGCATGGGCGGCTACCTCGTCGCCCAGGGCGTCACCAAAGTCCTCACCATCCTCAGCGAGTACGGCCTCGTCCGCGTGCCCGAGATGAACATGTCCTCCACCAACACCATCGTCACCATCCTCATCGTCATGGCCACCGTGCTCGTCTCCGCCATCTATCCCGCCGTCAAGGCCTCCCGCAGCGCCAACCCCGGCCTCATGCGCATGTGGCGGCCGCCCGCCCCCCAGGGCGACATCCTCGACCTCGTCTTCCCCTTCACCGTCTCCGCCTACGACATCACCGGCGTCGTCAGCTTCCTCAAGGAGCACTTCGGCAACCACACCGACACCGGTCTCGGCCAGTTCATGACCAGCAATGTCCAGCTCGCCAAGGAGGCCGACGGCAACCTCGGGCTCGACGCCCAGCTCGCCCTCGCCCCCTTCGACCTCGGCGTCAGCCAGACCTTCGCCCTGCGCAGCGCCCCCAGCGAAATCCCCGGCATCGACGAGGTCCGCGTCATCCTCAACCGCCTCTCCGGCCAGCCCAAGGACTGGCAGCGGCTCAACAAAGTCTTCCTCGACGACCTCCGGAAACAATTCCTGATCTGGCGCTCCATCCCCCACGAAACCATGGAATTGTACCGCGAACGGACCCTGTCCGTCCTGGGCAGCGGCAACGACGAGAACCACCCACGCGAGGACGCATAGGCAATGGCGAGACGGATCGACAAAGAGCTTGAGGAATTCCGCCGGATCATGGAGGTCCCCTCCACCTTCGAGGAGGGCTTCCGCTGGTCGTCGCTGCTGGGCGCGATCTTCGTCGCCCTGCTCATGGTGCCCGGCGCCATCTACATGGGCCTGCTGGCCGGCGTCGGCATCGGCGGCGCCGCCCAGTGGGTGACGGTCATCCTCTTCATCGAGGTGGCCCGGCGCGCCCACAAGCACCTCGGCAAATCCGAAATCTTCGTGCTCTTCTTCATGGCCGGCTCCATGATGGGCGGCCTGGGCCTCGGCGTCCAGGGCGGCGCCACCTCCGGCCTCCTCTGGAACCAGTTCTTCATCCAGTCCGACGCCGCCGCCGCCGCCGGCTTCACCGACCAGATTCCGAACTGGGTCGCCCCGCCCCTCTCCTCCGAGTCCTACTCCACCCGCACCTTCTTCCACGTCGACTGGATTCCCGTGCTCATCATGGTGATCCTCGGCACCAGCATGAGCCAGATTTCGAACATGGTTCTGGGCTACGGCCTGTTCCGTGTCGCCAGCGACATCGAGAAGCTGCCCTTCCCCATGGCCCCGGTCGGCGCCCAGGGCATCATGGCCATGGCCGAGGACATCGAGGCCAAGAACGCCAAGAGCGCCGAGGAGTCCTGGCGCTGGCGGGTGTTCGCCATCGGCGGCGCCATGGGGCTGGCCTTCGGCGCGGTCTACCTCCTCCTCCCCGTCCTCTCCGGCGCCCTCACCGGCACCGCCATCCAGATTTTCCCCATCCCCTTCTCCGACTTCACCCCGAAGACCGGCAACTACCTCCCCGCCTTCGCCACCGGCCTGAGCTGGGATCTGGGCAACTTCATCGTCGGCATGGTCCTCCCCTTCTACGGCATGGTCGGCAGCTTCATCGGCCTCATCATCACCGCCGTCGCCAACCCCATCCTCTACAAGTTCCACATTCTGAACAACTGGCAGCCGGGCGACGACACCATCTCCACCATGTTCAAGAACAACGTCGACTTCTACTTCAGCTTCCAGATCGGCATCGCCCTGGCCATCGCGGTCGTCGGCATCTACCAGGTGATCGCCAACATCACCGCCAAACGGCGGGAAATCCGCAAAATGGGCGGCGACGTCAAGATGAACCTCAAGGCCGGCTCCCGCCCGCCGGAAGGCCGCGGCGACATCAGTTGGTGGGTCATCATCTTCTGCTACTTCATCATCACCTCCATCTACACCATATTGTCCGTCTTCCTCCTCTACATGCACCACGACTACCAGTGGAACACCGGCATCCGCAACGTCTTCTACGTCCTCCTCTTCCTCGGCTTCTTCTACACGCCCCTCATCAGCTACGTCACCGCCCGCCTCGAGGGCATGGTCGGCCAGGTGGTCAGCATCCCCATGATCCGCGAGGCCGCCCTGATCCTCTCCGGCTACCGCGGCATCGCCTGCTGGTTCCTGCCCATGCCCCTCGCCAACTACGGCACCATGACGGTCTTCTACCGCCAGTGCGAACTCACCGGCACCAAGTTCACCAGCATCTGGAAGACCCAGATCATCCTCTATCCCATCATCCTCATCAGCACGCTGTTCTTCATGAACTTCATCTGGGGCCTCCAGCCGATCCCCTCCTTCGCCTACCCCTACGCCCAGATGATGTGGGAGCTGGACGCCGCCACCCGCAGCATCATGTACTCGGCCACCACCGGCGACTACTCCATGTTCGAGCAGGCCTGGAACGTCCGCTACTTCGCCATCGGCGGCGGCTTCGGCGTGGTCCTCTTCTCCCTCATGGCCGGGCTCGGCGCCCCCATCATGCTCACCTACGGCGTCGTCCGCGGCCTCGGCCAGACCATGCCCCACTCCATCATCTTCCAGTTCATCGGCGCCCTCATCGGCCACTTCTACTTCAAGAAGCGGCTCAAGCTCAAATGGCGTCAGTACATCCCCGTCGTCAGCGCCGGCTTCGGCTGCGGAATGGGGCTGATCACCACCATGGGCGTCGGCATCACCTTCCTTAGCAAGTCGGTGATCGAAATGTCCTTCTAGTCACCGGACACAGGCGCAAACGCGAAGACATAGAGACCGTTCCCCATGAGCAACGAAGTCCTCATCAAAGTCCAGGGCGTCAACAAGCAATTCGACCTCGGCAAGACTGTCGTCTACGCCCTCAAGGATATCAACCTGGAAATCTTCCGGGGCGAATACCTTTCCATCATGGGGCCGTCGGGGTCGGGCAAATCCACCCTGTTCAACATGATCGGCGCCCTCGACCGGCCCAGTTCCGGCCATGTCGAGGTCGCGGGCGTCAACCTCACCAAGCTCACCGCCCGCCAGCTCGCCTACTTCCGCGGCCACCACATCGGCTACGTCTTCCAGTCCTACAACCTGCTGCCCGCCTACGACGCCGTGACCAACGTCTGCATGCCCCTCCTCTTCGCCGGCAAAAGCCCCGAGCAGGCCCGCGCCAGAGCCACCGAGGTGCTCACCAGGGTCGGCCTGGGCCACCGCCTCGACCACCGGCCCGACGAAATGTCCGGCGGCCAGCAGCAGCGCGTCGCCATCGCCCGCGCCCTCGCCAACGATCCCGCCATCATCCTCGCGGACGAGCCCACCGCCAACCTCGACCTGAACACCGGCGAGGAAATCATCAACCTCCTCTGCGAACTCTCCAAGGAGTTCGGAGTCACCGTCATCACCGCCACCCACGACCACAAGATGCTCGACACCTCCGACCGCATCCTCTGGATCAAGGACGGCGGCGTGGACCGGCTCGAACGCCGCGAGGACCTCGATATCCGGGTCGGCAAGGTCCACTAGCCGACCGGTCGGAACCCGACTGCCCGGCGAGGGGCGCAGCCTGCCGCGATTCTCCCGGAGGGATTACATGCCCATGCCGTACACCCGCTTCGATGCCAACAGCCTGATCCTGCGCGACGAACTGGCCATCGACCGCACCCTGCTGGCCAACGAGCGGACCCTGCTGGCCTATCTGCGCTCGGGGGTCGCCCTCGTCATCGCCGGCGTCTCCATCATGCAGTTGGCCGAGGCCCGCTGGTTCTGGTGGGTGGGAGTCTGCTCGATCCCCGTCGGCGTCTTCGCCGCCACCTTCGGCACCTACCGCTTCTGGAAGATGAACAAGGCGCTCTCGGTGCTCCGCAAGCAGACCGAGCCGCGCCGCCACCCCGCCGTCGGAACGCCCCCCGCCGGGGACTAGCCCCGGGCCAGCCAGCCGCGCAGAGCGGCGGCGTCGGCCAGCAACTGCTCGGGACTGTCGTCGCGGACGAATTCGAGCAGGGCGTAGCGATCGCCCCGGGCCTGGCCAGCCAGCCCCAGATAGCGCTCCCAGCAGGCGGCGCCCAGCTCCAGGGGCTCCCGGCGGCGCTTGCCGTCCTCGCCCACCACCCAGTGGAACACATGCAGGTTGCTCAGTCTGGGCAGCAGCGCGGCAAGCCCCTGGCAGCAGGATTCCGGCGACAGGCCGACGGGGGGCTGCCAATAGGCGAGCAGATTGGGATGATCCACCTCGTGGTAGAGGGCCAGGGCCGATTCGTTGGTGTCGGTGAGGGTGCCCCCGTGAAACTCGCAGGCCACGGCGACCCCCGCCGGACCGGCCAGCCCGGCGATGCGGCGCAAATCCGCCACCACCCGCGCGCGGTACTCCCCGTCCGCCTGGGCCGAACCGCGCTTGCCCGCCCAAACCCGGATCAGAGGCGCGCCCAGAGCCTGCGCGCTGGCCAGCACGGCCGCGAAGTCCGGATTGTCCTCCGTCTCCCCCGCCCGGTAGTAGGAACCGTAGGCGGCCACCGCCAGCCCGGCGGCCCGGGTGGCCTCCCCCACCCGGCGGGCAACGGCCACATCCCCGTGCGGCACATGCACGTCGCCCCCCCATTCGACGGCGGCAAGCCCGCCCCGAACGCAGAGATCGATGATTGCCGCCGGTTCGAGGGCGCGGAAACTGATCGAGACAAGTCCGGGACGGATCATGGCGTTTCTCCGAAAGCTAGGCCAGCTTGGCGGCGAGTTCGCGGGTGACCTGCCACTGCAGCGGCTCGCCCGCCAGGTAGCGGCGGCACTCGTCCACCGCGTACTGCCCCATCCGCCGGCATTCGTTGTTCATCGAGCCCGCGATATGGGGAGTCAGGATCACGTTGGGCAGGGTGTAGAGGGGCGAACCGGGCGCGGGCGGCTCGGGATAGGTCACATCGAGCAGGGCGAACAAATCCGGGCGCTCGGCGAGCGCCTCGACCATGGCCGGTTCGTCCACCACCGCCCCGCGTGCGGTGTTGATGAAGGTCGCCCCCGGCTGCATGGACCGGATATGGGCGCCGGTGATCATCTTCTCGGTCTCCTTCAGCCACGGCGTGTGCAGGCTCACCACGTCCGCCCGCGCGAAGGCTTCGTCCAGCGACACCAGCTCCACCCCCAGCGCGGCGGCGGTCCGGGCGTCGGCGAAGGGATCGTAGGCGATCACCTTCACATCGAACCGCTTGAGATGCTCGCACACCCCGCGCCCGATCATGCCCAGCGAGATGATCGCCACCGTGCTGCCGTAGGCGCCCGGCACCGGGTCCTTGCGCGGATACTTGCCGTCGCGCTTGATGGTCAGAGCAAACTGCCAGCCGTGCTTGAGGCTGAACAGAATCTGGGCCAGCGTGTACTCGATCACCGGAATCGCGTTGGCCCCCCACGAGCTGGTCACCACGATCCCCCGCTCCCACAGCTCGTCGGTCACCATCCCCTTCACCGAGCCCGCCCCGTAGAACACCGCCTCCAGCTTCCCGGCGGCGGCCAGAAACTCGCCGTCCATCTTCGGCGCCCCCCAGCCGGAAAAAATGATCCGCGCCTCGGCCAGCAAGGCCGGGTCCGCCTTCACCGCCGCCGCCGTCTGCGGCGGCGCGCAGACCTCGACCAGCCCGTCGATGGCCGCGCGCTGCTCGGGGCCGTAAATCATCGGATAGCTGTTCTCGTTGAGAATGAAAAGGGCCTTGGGGCGAGCCATGTCGGATTCTCCTGTAGTTGCCAAAGGAACCGCCGAATCCCGGCAATATAGACCCGCGAACCCGTCCCGCCCCCGTCCCCCGCCAGAATCCCGGGACTCTTCCGGCACTGGCCAAATGGCTGGGGAAAGATTATGTTCACCCGCAGTGGCTCCGCCATGTGGACCCGAACGCCATGACCTGCCGGAAGTTGCCGATGGTTCGCTATCGCATCATGACCTACAACATCCGTCACGGGGAAGGACTGGACGGACGGCTCGATCCGGCCCGCATCGCGGCGGTCATCCGGCGCGAACAGGCGGACCTGGTGGCCCTGCAGGAGGTGGACTGTCACACGGACCGGGTGGGCGGACGGGACGAACTCGCCGAACTGGCCGCGGGCACGGGCCTCGACGGCATCTTCTGCCAAAGCATCGCCTACCGCAATGGCAGCTACGGCAACGCCATCCTCTCCCGCTTCCCGATCCGCGCCCAGGCCCATTACGCCCTGCCCGGCCGCGAGCGCCGCTCCGTCCTCGCCGCCGATCTCGAACTGCCGGTCGGCGGCAGCCTCCGCTTCGTCACCACCCACTTCGACCTGGACGCGGAATCCCGGCTGGAATCCACCCCCGTCCTGCAAGCCTTCCTGGACGGACTGCCGCCCCTGCCCACAATCCTCGGCGGGGACTTCAACGACCCGCCGGGCAGCGCCGTCGTCCACGCCTTCGCGCGGGCGGGCTGGCAACTGGCTTCGGGCGACCGATCCTCCCCCACCTACCCGGCTCCGGCTCCGGAAATCCGCATCGACTATCTGCTCTCCCGCGACCTGCCCGCGAACATGAGCCTCGCACAGGCGCGGGTCGTCGCGGAACCCCTGGCTTCCGACCATTGCCCCCTCCTGGCAATTCTCACTGTGGAAACGGAGGTGTAGCCATGCATCCCGGCATCGTCGGCGCAGTGGTTGGCGGCGTCATCGGGCTGGCGGGCGGCATCCTCGGCACCGCCCTCTCCATCCGGAACACCCAGGGGCCGCGCGAGCGGGCCTTCATGATCCGGGCCAGCGTCCTGGTCTGGACGGTGGGCCTGCTCTTCATCGCCCTTCTCCTGCTCCTGCCGAGCCCCTACAAATGGTTCCTGTGGATACCCTATCCCCTGATCTTCCTGATGATTCCCTATGGCAACCGGAAACTCCGGCAACTGCGCGAAGTGGACACGGCGGAACGGAATGAAAAGGAGCAGCAGGCCCCGTAGCCTGCGGATGCCGGTTGCGATTTGTTGATTGAACGATTATGGTCTTGCCCACGCGAGGCGATTCGGATTGCCAACTCCCCCGATGGAACGATGGAGCGCCATGTTCGGCTTCAAGAACAAAACCAGCGAGGAAGTCCAGACGCCGCTCTTCACGAACGTGCTGCTGGTCGTGGACGGTTCCGAGGCGTCCGTCGCCGCCGCGAATTTCGCGGTGCGCATGGCCGTCCAGCAGAAATGCGCCCTCACCGCCGTCTACGTGATCGACACCGCCACCCTCGACTATCTGCTCCAGATGCGGATTTTCGTCAACCAGGAGCGCGAGGGCTTCGAGCGCGATCTCGAAAAGACCGGGGCGCGCTATCTGGAATACGTCTCGACCATCGCCCGCAACAACGGAACCGTGATCGAGACCGTGCTGCGGCACGGCAGCATCCATCAGGAAATCCTGCAGGAGGCCCGCGAGCGCGGGGTGGATGCCATCGTCCTCGGCGGCTGGAAACGCACCATCGCCCGCAAGGACGTCGCCAGCGTCGAGCGCCAGCACATCCTCGACCAGGCCGATTGCCCCGTGCTCGTGGTCAAGGGCGGCGACTAGGGTTCGCGGAACTCGAAGAGGGCATGGGTCGGCAGCACGGGTAATTCCCAGCCGTCGTTCCGCGGCACGAGGGGGGACGCATCGCCCGCGACCGGCACCAGTTCGGCCGCGCCGCCGAGCCGCACCTGCCGGACGGGCTCCTTGCCGGCCACCACCAGCAACACGAAGCGGCGGTCCCCGGCCCGGAACTCGCGCCAGAAGACTTCCCCCGCGGCGGCAACCGTCAGCGACGGCACCGGCACGAAATCGCGGATGGCGGGCCAAACCCCCGCCGAAGACTCCGGCTGGCGCACCGTGGCGGCGATGCCGTCGGCTCCCGCCTCCCCATACAGGCTTCGGAAAGGCTTTTCGCTCAAATACAGAATCTCCCCGCCCCGCTCGACAAACCCGCGCAGCGCCTCACGCGCGGGACTGCTGCCGTCCGGCTCGTCCGGCAGGGTGCTGTCCAGCAGCAGCAGGCGGCGGCAGGAGGTGGCGGCGAAATCGCTCGGGCGGAGGACGGAAACCAGCCGGAAACTCACCCCCCGGCTGTAGAGTTCGCGGCAGACCTCGGCCACGGTCGGCCCCGCCACCCCGTGCCAGCGGTCGAGCGCCTGATCGCTCACCAGCAAATCGATGGCGCTTTCCCGGCGGTTGGCGATCTCTTCCAGCCGCCGCCATTCGCCGTAGGTTTCCTTGACCGCCTGATAGGTGGATTTGGGCTTGCGGTCGGCGGTGAGAACGCCCCAGTGGTCTTCGACCGTGTCCGCCGCCTTCGGGTCCGGGCCATGCCACCATTCGTCGCAGTAGACGAAGGGGAAGACGCCCTTCACGTCGGTGTGGAGGAAGAGCATCCAGAGCATCTGGCGCATGAGCCGGTCGGCCTCGGCAGGGTCCGGAGTATGCAGGGTGTTGATGCCAGTCTCGGTCACGAACGCCGGACGCCCCGGCCCGATGCGGCGGGCCAGACGGATGCTGTAGCCCAGCCAGTTCTTGTCCCAGTGATAGTAGAGATTGTCGCCCTGCCGCTCCAGGAAGGGCAAATCCGCATCCTCGGTGGCGGCGTCCCAGCGGTTGCCGCACAGCAGGGCGTAGGTGACGGGAGTCCGGGAATCCACCGTCCGGATGGCCTCGTGCCCGCCGCGCAGGAACGCCCCGAAGGTCTCCCGCTGGAACCGCCACCATTCCCAGTACAGCAGACTGTCGCCCGAGCCCCTGGGCGGGACGATCTCGGCAAAGCTCGCCTCCCCGCCGCCGGTCAGACGCCGCCAGGCCGCAATGTCGCCGAAACGGTGTTCCAGATTCCGCCGGAAGGCCGCGAGAGTCCCCTCGTCAAAGCCCTGGGACTGGTACTGGCCGGACAGGTTGGCCCCGACCCAGCTATACTCGTTGCCGAGATTGTAGGCGGCCAGCCCCGCCCCGCCCGCCAGTTCCCTGGCCAGGGCGGCGGCCTGCTCGGCCAGCGCCGCCCGCGCCTCGGGCAGGGCAAAGGCCGCATGCCCCGGCTTGCCGTCCGCAAACGTCATCTTCGGGGAGGAAATCTGGCGTACCTGGGGAACGAGATAGAGCCCGTGCTCGCGCCACTGCCGCTCCATCCCCTCCCGTCTGGCCGGTCCCCAGGTGCGCAGGGCGTTCACCTGCATATCCGCGAGATACTCGTAATCCTGGGCCACCACCTCCGGCGGACGGTTCCAGCCATGCGTCGCATGCCAGGGCGACCAGCCCATCCCCCGCAGAAACGGCACCTCGTCCGCCGCCAGCGCGGAGGCAAGCAGAATACAGGGCAGCAGCACGCGCATTCCACCACCTCAGCGATAGGTTTTCACCAGGGATGCCTGCGCCGTGGCACCGACGGGAAGATCGAGCAGCAGCCGAACCTGATTCCGCCCCGGTTTCAGCTCGGGCAACGGCACCGGCAGGGCAATGCGGCGCTCCTCGCCGGGCGAGCGGACCACGCAGGCGGCGGACGTGACGAGCAGCCGCTCGCCGCTGCCCATCTCCACCGGCAGAGCCATGCGTGTCCCGTTCACCTCCAGCACCGGCCCGGCAATCCGGACCGTGGAATGCAGAACACGCACGTCGTCCACCACGCAGGCGACCGTGGCCCCGCCCGGAATCGCGTTGTAGTAGAAAATCAGATACTCGATCCGACGCGGATCGAGCTGCAACCGCTCCCAGGCGAAGGCGATGTAGCGCCAGCCGGTGAAGTCCACCCGGACGTTCATGTCATGCCATTTGCCCTCGACATCGCGCAACTGAGCCTTGAAAACCTGCCCCTTGCCGTCGCCGTGCAGCCAGAACCCGAGGCCCTTGGCACCGCTCGCGTCGAGAGGCGGATCGAAACGGCGACCCTTGGCGGCCCAGCCGCCGTTGTCGCCGCGCTGGCTGGTGGCGGTGTAGCGCAGCGCCCGACCAGTCTTGCTGACGGCGGTCTCCACGGCAAGCTCATGGCTGACGCCGGGCTTGGCCGGAACTCCCTGGGTCGTCGCGTCGTAGGCGTAGCGAGAATACTGGTTTGCGGCGGAAAGCTCGAACCGGGCCGGGTCGTCGCAGTCCTCGACCACCAGGTTCTCGGGCCGGTCGTGCCATTCGGGAATGCCCAGATTCCCCGCCAGTTCCACGTCCACTTCGAGCCCGGCGCTGGCCGCTTCGGGACGGACATGAACCTCCCAGACGGCGGGCTCGCTCCCGGCCAGTGCCCGGGGCCGGGTGTACTCGCGGGCCAGGCGCGACCAATCCACCCGGTCGGCGGGATTCCGCTCCCCGACCGCTTCGCCGAGGCTGAAAACCGTCACCTCGGCCCGCGCCCGGTAACCCTCGGTCGTGGTCGCGGACAGGGCGAAGGAATTGTCGCCCGCCTTCAGCAGCGGCCAGGCGACAGGCAGGTTGAAAGTCTCCAGAATTTCACCGCGCGGATCGCGGACCGTGCCGACCCCGCCCTCGTCCACTTCCAGATAGCCGCCGCTGTCGGTCAAATCGGGCAGAGGCAAGGGCGCTCCGCCATTGACCGCCAGCGCGATTCCCGTCAGCGGCACCGGCCGGATGGGCAGGGCGCGGATGGGACTGACCAGCACCTCGGCCTGATCGTTTTCGGGAAGATTCGTCAGATAGAGCGTCAGCGCGCTCACCACATTCGGTTGCAGGTGATTGCGGAAGATTCCATGCTGGCTGTAGTAGGGCCAGGAGAAGTCGTGGTAGCGTTCGCTCGACCGTTCGCGGAAGGGAATCTCGACATATTTCCAGCCGACGAAATCGAGATCGACGTAATGCTCGGCGAAACAATGGGTGTGCTCGCGGGGATTCTGCAACTGGATATTCAGCACCGCACCCTTGCCGTCGCCATGCACCCAGAGACCGAGCGCCTGACCGGGCTGGATACTGAGATAGGGCTGGAAGTGGGTGCCGAATTCGGCCCAGGCCGCGCGCGGCTCAGTATCCTGATTGCTGGCGACCAGACGAAGGGAACGGGCACCGGCCTGGACCCGCGCGGTATCCAGCGAGGCTTCGAAGGCAACTCCGGCGGCCCGCCGGCGCAGCTTGAAGCCGTCAAGGTCCGCGAAATCGCTGACCAGCGCCGCCCGGGGGGAATCGTAGGCTTCCACCGCGTAGAGGGACTCCACCCGCAGGCGCAGCGGCTGCCCGGCATGGGGATTCCGGACCGTCCATTCGCCCGGCGCGCCGTCCACCCGGTGCTTGGCGGTGGCCAGTGAATGAAACTGCCAGATGCCGTCGGGCGACTGGCGCAGACGGAATTCGCGGCCCGGCTCGCGGAGCATGGCCGCCGTCTCGGGCGTGAAGTAGCGGGCCAGCCGCAGGTTCTCGTACCAGCCAAGCAGGGTGAAATATTCGTTCTGCCGGGCGTTCGGTGGCCGGGCCCCCACATTCACCCCTTGCATGGACATGGGCGCGTTGATGCTCAGGGTCTTGCCGATGAAATATTCGACCTCCTCCGGATACATGCCGCGGCTGACGGCCGACGGGCCGAGCAGCGCCCACCAGCCGAGCTGGGGTTCGAGCAGGTCCTGGAACCGGTGCGTCTCGGCGGAGGCGATGTGCATGTCGGCGAATTGCTTCGGTGCCCAGCGGGCATGGTCCCAGGCCCCGAGCCGCGAGTGGAACCACCAGTTGTGATGCCCCCAGCAACTGGCCTCGGTCAAAGCCGGACGTCCGAGCCGCCGGAAAATGGCGTGCCGCATCACGGAGATCGCCCGCCAGTTGCCCATGCCCTCGGAACCGTCGAAATAGATGCCGTCCATGCCGACGGTGTTGAAGACTTTGGCGACGCAGTCGGCCAGTTCGTCCACCAGCGTGCTGTTCTGTTCCGGATAGAAGGCCAGATAGCGTTGCAGGAGATGGTCCACCTGCGCCCCGGCGGCATGGGCGGCGGGGCGGGTCTTGAAGGCGCCGCGAATGCAACGGCGCAGGGCGTAGGGGGCCTCCCGCGAGATTTCCTCGTAGTGGATGAGTTCCTCGCCAATGCGGACCACGTTGCCGTTGCCGGAATAGCTCCAGACCACGTCATGATTACCGAAGGGCTCGGTCAGATAGATTTCCTTGTCCTCGGGACCAAGGTCGCGGGCCAGGGTGTAGCTGGCGTCGGCGGCGAGCCGGGGGTCGGGCACCGGCGTGACCCAGGGGTCGTTGGTGGAAATGCAGCCGGTGAGCGTGTGCATGCTCGCCTTGAGCCCGGCGGCATGAATCCGGTCCACCACCCGCTTCATGCTCTCCAGACCATCGGGAAACCGGCTTCTGCTCGGCTCGTAATGCCCCAGGGACGCCCACCAGCCGTGGAAATGGATATGGGTGAAGCCCCCCCGCCGGGCCATGTCAATCCATTCGTCCGCGTTGGCCTCCGAAATCTCGGAGAACAGATAGGAGCCCCGGTTGTCCTCGGATTCCATGGCCCAGGCGCCGCCCAGCTCCGATTTCGGCACGTCCTCGGTCTCGGTCACCCGCTTCAGCGCTTGGCGCAATTCCCCGCGCGGAGCGGCGACCAGCGCCACGTCGCCCCGTTCGATCCCATAGGTTCCATAGGTTCCATAGGTGGTGGCCGCGAGCGCCGTGCCGCCGGCAGCCAGCGTCACATTGGTGTCGAGATTCAAGGCCCGCAGGCAGACCCCGTGGGTGTCGTCGGACAGCATGCCGAGCATGCTTCCCCGTTCGGTGGCGGCAGCCGGCGCCAGTTGGCAGAAGACCAGGCTTTCGGCGGCGGGTGCCCGCACCACTCCGATCCGGAAATAGCCGGGCCGGGGCGTGACCCGCAGCACCACCTGGCCCGCGTTGCGGCGCAGATCGATCACCAAGTCGTCGCCATCCCGCTGACACCGCCCGCCCAGCAGGCGGCGACCATCCATCTGGGCCGTCACCAGCGGCAGGGGAGTGCGGATCAATTCCCGCCCGTCGGGCAGGGAACGCAGGGAGACGATCCGCCCGAGGGCATCGACCGCCAGTTCGCTCGCCTCCGTCCGGTAGGTGGCCACCGTCGGCACCCGGGCGTCGTCTCCCTCGACCGGCTGCCAGGCGGGCGAAAAACCGCCGGGATTGCGCCCGGCCGAGGTGGCCTCGAACTCGGCCCGGATTTCCGCCGCGCCCAGGGCCTGGCCATGGATTTTCACTTCGTCGATGAGTCCCCGGTGCGACTCCTTCCCGGCCCAGGCCCCGAGGCGCATGTCCCCCTCGTGCCCCACGGGGTAGTCCCAGTTGGCCCCGCCCACCGGCTCGCCGTCCACGTAGGTGACAATGCGCGGCCGCTGGAAAGTGGCGGCCAGATGGTACCAGCGGCCCCGCTCGATGCGGTTCACCAGCGGTGCG
>LVAZ01000300.1 GCA_001603055.1 Victivallales bacterium Lenti_02 | reverse complement strand
TCTTCACCCCCAGCAGGTACGCGCCCACCGCGCCGGTGTAGACCCCGCTGCCGGGCAGCGGCACGCCGATGAACAGGGCCACGCCAATCCCGCCGTATTTCTCCACATAGGGCGCCAGCTTCCGCTGCGCCCGCTGCAACAGGGGCTCGATCCACTTCCGAAACCAGGCGAACCGCTCGAACAGGTGGAGCATCGGCTCCATGAGCAGAAACACCAGCCAGCCCAGCACGATGTTCGTCACCACGCAAACCGCCACCACCAGCGCCACCGGCAGGCTTGCCTCGCCCATGCTCAGCCAGGCCCAGCCGCCGCCGAGAATGCCCACGGGAATCGAGGCGCGCAGCTCAAGCGCGGGAATCAGCGTGATCAAGGCGAGAATGAAAATCGGTCTCAGCATCGGCAACCTCCAGACACAGCGGGAACCATCGAGGCGGCAACCAGTTCCGGCCAGGTGGCCGTGGCCAAGCCGGACGGCGGCGGACCGGCCTGGATCGCGGCCGGCGTGTCCATCACCACCACCGGACAATGGGCGGCAACCGCCGCCTGCACTCCCGGTTCGGAATCCTCGAACACCAGCACCTCGCCGACCGTCAGTCCCAGCCGGGACAGAACCAGATGCAGCATCTCCGGGTCGGGCTTGCGCCGCTTCACGTCGTTCACCGTGCACAGCACCTCGACGGCGTCCAGAATGCCGAGGTCCCGCAACACCCCGCGGACGAAGGTCTCGGGCGAATTGCTGGCCACGGCAAACCGGGTGCGCCCCCGCCAGAACGCCAGAAACTCGGCCACGCCGGGAAACGGGTCCGACACGAAAAACTCGTCGAGCAGCTCGAATTTACGCTTCACCAGCCGGTCGATGTCCAGGTTCCAGCCGTGCTCCCGCGCCAACTGGAGAGCCATGTCCCGGCAGGTGTTGCCCTTGTACGCCTCGATGTCCGCCGCCGTCATCTCGTAGCCAGCCATCTCCCGCAGAGTGGCCGCCAGCGCCCGGACGTGGTACTTCTCGGAGTCCACCAGGGTGCCGTCCAAATCGAAGATGAAGGCCTTGGGGCCGTGCAGATCAATCATGAAACCTCCGCTGATTCCGCCCGTCCGGGCGGCAAAGTGCGGTACTGTACACCTCGCCCCGCCAATCGAAAGGGGCAAGCGCCTGACAACCATGTATAGTACGCGACCGGGGCCTTCGCGCCCGCATCCGGCATCCTGAGAATACGGAGTTCCGCATGACCTTCGACGAACTCGAACTCAAAGTGAGCGAGGCGACCGAGCGCCTCGAACACTTGAGGGGGTTTCTTTGACTTCCCCAACAAACAACAGCGGCTGGCCGAAATCGAACAGCGCATGACTCTGCCCGACTTCTGGGACCGCCGCGAGGAGGCCCAGAGCCTGGTCGCCGACGTGCGCACGCTCCGCGGAGTCGTCGAGCCTTTTCTGCGCCTGACCGGCCAGATCGAGGACTTCCAGGTGCTGGGCGAACTGGCCGCCGAGGACCCCGGCCTGCTGACTGAAGCCGACGCCACCTGGGACAGCCTGATCGAGGAACTGGACCGCCTCGAACTGGTCAGCTTCCTCTCCGGCCCCATGTCCCGCAACAACGCCATCCTCACCGTCAACGCCGGCGCGGGCGGCACCGAGTCCTGCGACTGGGCCGCCATGCTCTTCCGCATGTATACCCACTGGTGCGACCACCGCGGCTTCGCCTACGATGTCCTCGACATGCAGGTGGGCGAGGAGGCGGGCTACAAGAACGCCACCATCATGGTCACTGGCGAGTTCGCCTACGGCTACCTCAAGTCCGAACGCGGTGTCCACCGCCTCGTCCGCATCTCCCCCTTCGACGCCAACAAGCGCCGCCACACCTCCTTCGCCGCCGTCGATGTGGTCCCCGAGATCGACGACGACATCGAGGTCGAGATCAACGAAGCCGACCTGCGCATCGACACCTACCGCGCCAGCGGTGCCGGCGGCCAGCACGTCAACCGCACCGACAGCGCCGTGCGCATCACCCACCATCCCACCGGCATCGTCGTCACCTGCCAGAACGAGCGCAGCCAGCACAAAAACCGCGCCACCGCCTTCAAAATCCTCAAGGCCAAGCTCTACGAACTCGAACAGAGCAAGCGCAACGCCGTGCGCGACGCCGACTACGGCGAAAAGGGCGACAACGCCTGGGGCAACCAAATCCGCTCCTACGTCCTCCAGCCCTACCAGATGGTCAAGGACCTCCGCACCGACGCCGAAACCAGCAACGTCAACGCCGTCCTCGACGGCGACATCGACCTCTTCATCGAAGCCTATCTGCGACAGAAGAAATAGAACGGCTCCATGCTTCAACTCCCCGCCAACATCGAGCAGCACGTCGCTGATGCTGTGGCCCACTACTGGCAAACCCGGCAGGCCCAGCAGCAGCGGCAAATGAAAGGCAAAAGGAAGGATTCCGGGGCGCGCAGCGCGGTGACGGGGGGGGCGCAGCTTGATGGCTTCATCCGTCTTTTCCGCTCCGTGATCCAGGCTGCGGGGATCGGGGAGGAAGCCATTTTCACCCGCAAGACCCTGCTTGAGCTTCCCGGCTTCTTCCGGCCCACCAAGGAATGGGACTTGGTGGTGGTCAAGGACGGCAGGTTGCTGGCCGCCATCGAGGCCAAATCCCAAGTAGGCCCATCCTTCGGCAACAACTTCAACAACCGTACGGAAGAGGCAATGGGCAGTGCCCTCGACCTCTGGACTGCGTACCGGGAAGGGGCATTCGGAATCGAGCGCCCGTTTCTAGGCTATTGCTTCATGCTCGAAGACTGCACGGCTTCATCACGACCAGTCTCGGTGCGCGAACCGCACTTCCCCGTCCGTACCGAGTTTCATGGCACCTCCTATGCCAAGCGGTATGAACTCTTCTGCCGGAAACTCGTGCTCGAACGGCATTACTCATCTGCCGCATTTCTCACCTCCTGTCAGGACAGCGGCGTCGGCGGGGCGTTTGCCACGCCGGCGGAAGATCTATCCATCCTAGGCTTCGTCCGCAGCCTATGCAATCATCTGGCGACTCGCGCATGAATGACCACCCCCTGAACAACACCACGCACATGCTTGTGAATGGCGACGCCAGGGAGTTGTCCTTCATTCCCGACGAGTCCGTCCACCTGGTTGTGACCTCCCCCCCATACTGGAATCTGAAGCGCTACAACGACACCCCGGACCAAATGGGCCATATCCAGGACTACGAGGAGTTTCTCGACGAGCTGGGTAAGGTTTGGCAACATGTCTTCCGAATCCTGGTTCCGGGCGGGCGTCTCGTTTGCGTGGTCGGAGATGTCTGCGTATCGCGCCGGGAATTCGGCAGGCATTTGGTCTTCCCTTTGCATGCGGATATCTGCGTCCAGTGCCGCCGGATCGGTTTCGACAACCTGAACCCAATCATCTGGCACAAAATTTCCAACGCCTCCTACGAGGTTGAAAACGGATCAAAGTTTCTTGGCAAACCCTACGAACCGAATGCCATCATCAAGAACGATATCGAGTTCATTTTGATGCAGCGGAAACCCGGAGGCTATCGCCAGCCAAGCGAGGGTCAGCGCGAGCAAAGCAGAATCCCCAAGGACCTGTTCAACGAGTGGTTCCAGCAAATCTGGCGAATCACTGGTGCCTCCACGAAAAAACACCCGGCCCCCTATCCGCTCGAACTTGCCAATCGCCTTGTCCGCATGTTCTCATTCACCGGCGATACCGTCCTGGACCCTTTCTGCGGGACTGGAACAACCATGGTGGCGGCTATCCGCAACGAGCGAAACAGCGTCGGGATCGAAATCGATCCCGACTACTGCCGCATGGCCGCAGGCTACCTCAAACGGGAAACGCAAACTCTCTTCTTCTCGGGAAGTCTCCGGTTCGAGCGAGCCGTCCGTCAACTTGGCGAACTCGAAGTCCGCGAGGAAGCCGAACTCTACGACGCCAAGCCAGCGCGAACCTGCTTATCCTAAACCACATTTCCCCCTTACGTTTAGCTACCTAGAACCAAGGAAAGAACATGAGTGACCCCACCTTCCTCCGCGCGATCGACACGGTCCGCCTGCTTGCCGCCGACGGCGTGCAGGCGGCCAATTCCGGCCATCCGGGCATGCCCATGGGCTGTGCCGACTATGCCTTCACCCTGTGGAGCAAGTACCTGCGCCACAATCCCGCGCAGCCCGAGTGGCTGGGCCGCGACCGCTTCATCCTCTCGGCGGGGCATGGCTCCATGCTGCTCTACTCCCTGCTCCACCTCTTCGAGTACGGGCTGACGACCGACGATCTGGCCAATTTCCGGCAGTGGGGCAGCAAGACCCCCGGCCATCCCGAATTCGGCCACACCGCCGGAGTCGAGGTGACCACCGGCCCCCTGGCCTCTGGCCTGGCTTCCGGCGTGGGCATGGCCATCTCCCTCCAGCAACTCGCCGCCAGCATGGGCGACGGCAAGCTCTTCAACCAGCGCGTCTTCGTCCTCTCCGGCGACGGCTGCATGATGGAGGGCACCTCCCATGAAGCCTGCTCCCTGGCAGGCCACCTCAAGCTCGACAACCTCATCCTCTTCTACGACGACAACGGCATCAGCATCGAGGGCGACACCGACATCGCCTTCACCGAGAATGTGCCCCAGCGCTTCGCCGCCTACGGCTGGCATGTGATCGAGATCGACGGCCAGGACGTGGCCCAGATCGAGCGGGCCCTGACCGAAGCCACCGCCGGCGGCATCGGCAAGCCGGTCGTCATCGTCGGCCGCACCATCATCGGCAAGGGAGCCCCCCACCTCGCCGGGTCCGAGGAATGCCACGGCGCCCCCCTCGGCAAGGACGAGCTGGCCCTGACCAAGAAGGCCCTCGGCTTCGACCCCGAGAAGTCCTTCGTCGTCGAGGACCAGGTCCGCGCCCTCTGCGCCGCCAAGGTCGCCGAACTCAAGAAGGCCGCCGCCGCCTGGGATGCCAAGCTCGCCGCCTTCCGCAGCGGGAATACCGACAAGGCCGCCCTGCTCGACAAACTGGTCAACCGCACCGTGCCGGCCAACCTGCTCGACGAGCTGCTCGCCGCCGTCCCCGCCAAGCCCAACGCCACCCGCAATTCGAGCGGCGAAATCATGCAGAAGGTCGCCGCCCTTGTCCCCGCCCTCACCGGCGGTTCCGCCGACCTGAACCCCTCGACCAAGACCTACGTCAAGGGGACCGGCGACTTCGGCCCCGAGTGCCGCGCCGGGCGCAATGTCCACTTCGGCGTGCGCGAGCTGGGCATGGGCCTGGCCGCCAACGGCATGGCCCTCTCCGGCCTCGCCATCCCCTACTCCTCGACCTTCGCGGTCTTCAGCGACTACATGAAGCCCGCCATCCGCCTCGCCGCCCTCCAGGGCCTCAAGGAGGTCTTCGTCTTCACCCACGATTCGATCTTCGTCGGCGAGGACGGCCCCACCCACCAGCCCATCGAGCAGTTGCTCATGTGCCGCTCGATCCCCGGCCTCACCGTCATCCGCCCGGCGGAATCCCACGAGGTCGCCCACGCCTGGGCCGCCGCCCTGACCACCAACGGCCCCACCGCCCTCTTCCTGACCCGCCAGAACGTGCCCAACTTCACCCCCGAGCAGGTCGCCAGGATCGCTCTCGCCAAGGGCGCCTACGTGCTGAGCGACGACGCCAACTTCGAGGTGGCCCTGATTGCCACCGGCTCCGAAGTCGGGGCGAGCATGGAAGCGGCGGAACTGCTCCGCGCCAAGGGCCGCAAGGTCCGCGTCGTCTCCATGCCGAGCTGGGAACTCTTCGAGGCCCAGGACGAGGCCTACCGGAACTCCGTCCTGCCCGAGGGCGACTACCGCCGGGTCAGCGTCGAGGCCGGCACCACCATGGGCTGGGACCGCTACACCGGACGCTGCGGCCTGCGCCTCGGCATCGATCATTTCGGCGCCTCCGCCCCGTATCAGGTTCTGGCGGAGAAATGGGGCTTCACCGGCCCCGGCATCGCCCAGCGCGTCGAAGAGTATTTGGCCTAGTCCACCTCCCTCCCCTCCCGGCCAGAACCGGGAGGGGAGTTCTCCAGCCGGATCGGGAGAACGACATGCAGACGGTCTGTGCGATTCTGGCGAATCTCGGCGAAAACTATGCGGCGGGTTTTCTGGAGCAACCGGAGGCCCCGCCGGTAATCCGCTGGTCCCGTGCGGTGCGGCGGCGGCTCGAAGGCATGCAGCCCGCCCCCTACGAGAGCACCCGCCTGTATCCCTGCGGCGCGCAGCGCAATCCCGGCCGGGATGCCGTTCTCTCCTCCAGCTATTCCTTCACCTGGTCCTTCAACCGCGCCGAACTCGACCGGCGGCTTGACGGAGCGGATACCGCGACACACGACGCCTGGCAGACCCTCCGCCGGGAAATGGACGCCGTCGAGAAACAGCTCTCCCAGCCCGCCATCCCCCACATCGTGGGCGGCAACGGCTACACCCATTCCATCCCCAACTACGGACGCGTCATCCGCGAAGGGCTGGACAGCTACGAACAGCGCGTCCACGCCGGGCTGGAACAAGGCCCGAGCGATTTCCTCCTCGGCATGCTCGATGTCCTGGCCGGCGTACGCGCCTGGCGCGACCATCTGGTCGCCGAACTCGACAGCACCCGCGCCGTGGACGCCGAAGCCGCCTTCCGCCGCCAGCGGCTCCTCGACGCCCTGCGCCATGTCCCCTTCCGCCCCGCCCGCAATTTCTTCGAGGCCGTCGTGGCCTACAATTTCATCTTCTACCTCGACGGCTGCGACAATCCCGGCCGGGTGGACTTCGAACTCGAACCCTTCTACCAGCGGGATTTGGCCGAAGGCGTGACCTGCTTCGCCGAGGCCGAAAGTCTCTTCGACGAATTCTGGCGCAACGTGGACGCCAACAGCGGCTGGAGCGCCACCATCGGCGGCTGCGACGAAACCGGCCAGGCCGCCTACGGCGACCTCACCCTCGCCTGCCTCCGCGCCGCCCGCGGCAAGCGCCGCCCCAACCTCCAGCTCCGCATCCGCCGCGACATGCCCGACGAGGTCTGGGAGGAAACCCTCCACACCGTCGCCACCGGCACCGGCCTCCCCGCCCTTCACAACGAGGAGGAATTCCTCCGCTCCCTGCGCGAGGCCGACCTCGGCATCGCCGAAGCCGACCTCGCCTACATGAACGGCGGCGGCTGCACCGAAACCATGATCCACGGCCGTTCGAACGTCGGCTCCCTCGATGCCGGCATCAACCTCCCCCTCGTCCTCGTCGGCACCCTCGAACGCACCCTGCCCGAGGCGAAGAGCTTTGCTGAAGTCCTCGACGCCTACCGCACGGACCTGCGCCGGACCGTTGCCGACATCGTGGCCTACGTGAACCGCGACCAGGAGCAGAAATCCCGCTGGCGACCCCAGCCCGTCCGCTCCCTCCTCACCGACGACTGCATCGAGCGCGGCATCGAGTTCAACGCGGGCGGTGCCCGCTACAACTGGAGCGTGATCAACATCGCCGGACTGGCCAACGTGGTGGACTCCCTCGCGGCCGTCCGCGAAGTCGTCTTCGACCGCGCCGAGATCGCCGGCCCCGAACTTGCCGCCGTCCTCGCCGCCAATTTCGCCGGCCGGGAACCCCTGCGCCAGCGTCTGACCCGCTGTCCCCGCTTCGGCAACGACCAGCCCGCCGCCGACGAACTGGCCCGCGACGTCGCCGAATTCGTCTTCCGCGAGTTCCTCGGCCATCGTGCCTGGCGGGGCGGCCGGTTCCTCGGCTCCTGTCTGATGTTCGTCACCTACGCCCAGGCGGGAAAAGGCGTCGCCGCCACCCCCGACGGCCGCCTGGCCGGCGCCCCCCTCGCCGATTCCGCCGGCCCCGTCCAGGGCCGCGACCTCAACGGCCCCACCGCCTGCATCAAGAGCCTCGGTGCCATTCCCCACCACCTCGCCCCCGGCACCCTGGTCGTGAACGCCCGCTTCGCGGCCGAGCACTTCCGCACCCCGGCCGGACGCGCCAAACTCCGCGCCCTCTTCCGCACCTACTTCGATCTCGGCGGCATGCAGATGCAGGTGAACGTGGTGAACCAGGAACTCCTCCGCGACGCCGTCGCCCACCCCGAGAACTACCCCAACCTCGTGGTC